>CAMBOH010000052.1 GCA_945869305.1 uncultured bacterium | reverse complement strand
CCCCCCCCCCCCCCCCCCCCCCCCCCCCCCCCCCCCCCCCCCCCCCCCCCCCGATGAGGTTGCTTTCTGGGGTGAAATGAGGCGATAAGGCACGCCCCGAAGGGGCAAAAGCACGTAGCCCAGGGCATCGCCCTGGGTGAAATGAGGCGATAAGGTGCGCCCCGTAGGGGCAAAAGCGTTATAATACAAGCGTTTTGTGTAAATGCTTTTGCCCTTTCAGGGCGCATTTGCGGCGGTCAACCTACCCAGGGCGTTGCCCTGGGCTAAGCGCTTGTTGCCCCTTCGGGGCGTGCCTTGAACGCTTCATCATTCTTGGGTTGCCCTGGGCTATGCGCTCGTTGCCCCTTCGGGGCGTGCCTTGAACGCCTCAAACACAAACTTTATAACCTCATAACCTAATCCCTCATAACCCAAGAAAATAACCTCATGCGAACAGCTTCGCGCTGAGCGAGCAGAGAGCGGCCTTCTTGTCGGCTTCGCGCACAAGGAGCGAGATGTTGTGGTTGCTGCCGCCGTAGGAAATCATACGTACGGGTATCTCGCTGAGTGCTTCGGTGACGAGTGTCTCGAAACCTACATTTCCCCAGCGCAGGTCACCTACTACGCAGATGATACACATGTTTTCGTCGGTTTCGACTGTGCCGTACTTCTTCAGCTCTTCGGTGATGGCGGCCAGGTGGGCGGTGTTGTCGATGGTCAGTGTGACACCCACCTCGCTGGTAGTTACCATGTCGATGGGCGTCTGGTTCGTCTCGAATATCTCAAACACCTTACGCAGGAAGCCCGTGGCGAGCAGCATACGCGACGACACGATCTTGATGGCGGTGATGTTGTCCTTGGCGGCAACAGCCTTGATGGTGCCGCGCTGCATCTGGTTGTTGATGATGGTGCCCGGTGCGGAGGGGTCCATGGTGTTGAGCAGGCGCACGGGAACTCCGGCATAGCGTGCGGGCTGGATGCAGGTGGGGTGGAGAATCTTGGCACCGAAGTAGGCCAGCTCGGCGGCCTCTTCGAAGTTGAGCTGGCGCACAGGCGTGGTGCCGGGCACGAAGCGGGGGTCGTTGTTGTGCATGCCGTCGATGTCGGTCCAGATCTGGATTTCTTCGGCACCCAGCACAGCTCCGATGAGACAGGCGGTGTAGTCAGAGCCGCCGCGCTGCAGGTTGTCGGTTTCGCCCTTCATGTTGCGGCAGATGAAGCCTTGGGTGATGTAGAGGTCGTAGCCGGCATGTTGCTTGAGGATTTCGGCGATGTGCTGCTTGATGTAGGGCAGGTCGGGTTCGCCGTTCTCATCGATGCGCATATAGTCGAGTGCCGGTATGAGCTTCACTTTCACGCCGAGTTCGAGCAGGTAGTTGGTCACCATGTTGGTGCTCATCAGCTCGCCCTGTGCCAGGATTTCCTTTTCGAGCTGCGGAGTGTAGCTGCATGCCGTGAGGTTGTGCAGGTGGAGGAAGATGCCGCGCAGCAGTTTGCGGGTTTGTTCGGCCAGTGAGGTGTCGGTATAGAGTTCTTCGACATGCTGCATGTACATGCCTCGCAGCTTGTTGATGACATTGTTGGCAGCCTCGGGATTGCGCTTTTTGATGTAGTCGGCAATTTCGACCAGAGAGTTTGTTGTGCCCGACATGGCTGAGAGGACTACGATTTTGGTCTCTCCGTCGTTGATCAGGGCACTTACATCCTTCATGCGTTGGGGCGAACCTACTGAGGTTCCGCCGAATTTCAGAATCTTCATGTATGGTATAAAAGTTGGGAGTTATCGGGTTCAGAGAGCACGGAGTTCCCCGCCTTCACATCGGTAGACGATGCCGGGGAACTCCTCCAGGAGGTTCAGGTTGTGCGTCACCATGACAATGGCTGTGCCCTGTTCGCGTATGGCCAGCAGGGTCTGCATGATGTGGCGTGAGGTTTCGGTGTCGAGGTTGCCGATAGGTTCGTCGGCCAGGATGATCTGGGGATGGTTGAGCAGGGCGCGGGCGATGCACACACGCTGCTGTTCGCCGCCCGAGAGTTCATGCGGAAAGCACTGTGCCTTGTCGGTGAGCTGCACCAGCTGCAACACTTCGAGGATGCGGGCGGGACGCTGCTTCTTCTTCCAGCCTGTAGCCCGCAGCACGAAGTCGAGGTTCTGTTGTACCGTCTGGTGGTGGAGCAGCTGGAAATCCTGGAACACGATGCCCAGTTTGCGCCGCAGCGCAGGAATGTGCTTGTGCTTGAGGTTCCGCAGGTCGAAGTCGAGAATGCGGGCTTCGCCTTCGCACACGGGGACTTCGCCGTAGAGTGCCTTCAGCAGGGTGCTTTTGCCGCTGCCCACTTTTCCGACGATGTAGATGAAGTCGTTTTCGCCCACCTGAAAGTTGACTTGCGAAATGACCGGGGTGTCGTCGTGGCTCAGTGCCACGTTTTTCAGTTCAATGAGCATGTTGATGGGGTGGGGCGCAGCGCGTGCTGCGCGGAGAGGGATTTGACAAAGGGTAGAAGAGCTCTCGGCGCGGACAGGTCAGTCGAGCTTGAGTACAGCCAGAAAAGCCTTTTGAGGCACCTGCACGTTGCCTATCTCCTTCATGCGCTTTTTGCCTCGTTTCTGCTTTTCGAGCAGCTTGCGCTTTCGGCTGATGTCGCCGCCGTAGCATTTGGCGGTTACGTCCTTGCGCACCTGTTTCACTGTTTCGCGGGCAATGATTTTGGCCCCGATGGCAGCTTGGATGGCAATGTCGAACTGCTGGCGCGGCAGCAGCTCCTTGAGCTTCTCACACATGCGGCGGCCGAAGAACACGGAGTTGTCAACGTGTGTCAGCGTGGAGAGCGCGTCGACCGGTTCGCCGTTGAGCAGGATGTCGAGTTTGACGAGCTTGGACGGACGGAAGCCGATGGAGTGGTAGTCAAACGAGGCATAGCCCTTCGAAATGCTTTTCAGCTTGTCGTAGAAGTCGATGACGATTTCGGCCAGCGGCATGTCGTAGTACAGCTCCACGCGGTTGCCCGACACGTATTCCTGCTTGACGAGTTCGCCCCGCTTGCCCAGACAGAGCGACATGATGTTGCCGATGTAGTCGGTGCGGGTGATGATGGAGGCTCTGATGTAGGGTTCCTCGATGTGGTCGATTTCGGTCTGGTCGGGCATTCCAGCAGGGTTATGCACTTCGAGCAGGTTCTGGTGCTTGTCATACACGTTGTAGCTCACGTTGGGCACGGTGGTGATGACGTTCATGTTGAACTCGCGGTCCAGGCGTTCCTGTACGATTTCCATGTGCAGCAGTCCGAGAAAGCCGCAGCGGAAGCCGAATCCCAGCGCAACCGACGATTCGGGCTGGAAGGTGAGCGAAGCATCGTTGAGCTGCAACTTCTCGAGACTGGCGCGCAGCTGCTCGAAGTCTTCGGTTTCGATAGGGTAGACACCGGCAAAGACCATGGGCTTCACCTCCTCAAAGCCGTCAATGGCCTTCTGGCAGGGATTGGCCAGGCTGGTGATGGTGTCGCCCACCTTCACTTCGGTAGCTGTCTTGATACCGCTCACAATGTAGCCTACATCGCCGCAGCGCAGCTCACGGCGGGGCGAAAGTTCCATCTTCAACACGCCCACCTCGTCGGCGTGATAGCGCTTCTGCGTGTTCACAAACAGCACCTCCTCATCCTTGTGTATACAGCCGTTCACGATTTTGTAGTAGGCGATGATGCCGCGGAAGGGGTTAAACACAGAGTCGAAGATGAGGGCCTGAAGTGGCGCATTCTCATCGCCTTCAGGCGCGGGAATGCGTTCGATTACCGCACGCAGGATTTCATCGACACCTTCGCCGGTACGTCCGGAGGCCCGTATGATTTCGTCCCGGCTGCATCCGAGCAGGTCGATGATTTCGTCCTCCACCTCTTCGGGCATGGAGTTCACCATGTCGCATTTGCTGAGCACGGGAATGATTTCGAGATTGTGCTCGATGGCCATGTAGAGGTTGGAGATGGTTTGTGCCTGCACACCCTGCGTAGAGTCGACCAGCAGCAGGCAGCCCTCGCAGGCTGCAATGCTTCGCGACACTTCGTAGGCAAAGTCCACGTGTCCCGGTGTGTCTATGAGATTCAGCCTGTAGGTTTCGCCGTCGAGTTCGTACTCCATCTGTATGGCGTGGCTCTTGATGGTGATGCCCCTTTCGCGTTCCAAGTCCATGTCGTCGAGCATCTGTCCTTCGGTCACCTGAACGGTTTGGGTGCGTTCAAGCAGTCGGTCGGCCAGGGTGCTCTTGCCATGGTCTATGTGGGCAATGATGCAGAAGTTGCGTATGTGCTTCACGGATGTGTTGTGGGGAGATTTTATAGTTTATAGTTTATGGGGGGGGGATAAGTTTATAGTTTATGAGGTTATAGGGTTATGAGGTTATGGGTTTACTACTCACGTTTCGCAGGTTTGGTCAGAGAACAAGCGCAAGCATTCTAGGGCGTCGTTCTGGGCTGGTCACTACTTATAACCTGACAATCTCGTATAACCTGATAACCTCGTAACCTGATAACCTGGGCTGCGGGCATTCTTCCAGCAGCCTAAAACTTCTCGGCTTCGGCAAAGCTGACGGCGTGGCTCAGGTCTTTCTCGCTGAGTATCACCTCCTGTCCCTTGATGGGCCAGTCAATGCCGATGTCAGGGTCGGCGTAGTGTATGGAGCATTCGCTTTCGGGCGCATAACGGTTGTCGACCTTGTAGGTGAACACCGCCGTGTCGGAGATTACCTGAAAGCCGTGGGCGAAGCCGCGCGGGATGAACAGTTGCCGCTTGTTGTCGGCCGAAAGCTCTACCATGACATGCTTGCCGAAGGTAGGCGAATCCTGTCGGAGGTCGACAGCCACATCAACCACACAGCCCTGCAACACCCTCACCAGCTTGGCCTGTGAGTCGGCTCCCTTCTGGTAATGCAGTCCGCGCAGTACGCCGCGGGTCGACATGGACTGGTTGTCCTGCACGAAGTGCACTGTTTGCCCGGTGCCCTGGTTAAAGTCCTCTTCGCGCCAGGTCTCCATGAAGTAGCCTCGGGCATCTTCGAACACGCGGGGTGTGATGATGAACACGCCCGGTATGTCGGTTTCTTGATAGGTCATGATGACAGATTGATTATGGGATTCATTGAATAGCCACCTTGCCGTCGTGCATATTGGCCTGGAAGGCGTTCTGGCCCGGATGTTCCATCATGAAGTCACACAGGGCATCTTCCAGATGGTGCTGGATGGCACGCTTCAGCGAGCGCGCACCATATTGGGAGTCAAATCCCTTGTCGACCATGAAGTCGGCCACAGCCTCGCTCCAGGTAAGCTGCAGGTCGTTCTGGGCCAGCCTTTGTTGCAGCGCTTCGAGTTCGAGCCGCGCAATGCGTGCGGCATCGTCGCGCGTGAGCGGATTGAACATGATGATGTCGTCGAGGCGGTTCAGGAACTCTGGCGCGAACAGCTTGCGCAGGGCCTTCATGATCACGCCTTCGGCCAGGTCGCCTGAGAGCTCGCCCTCAATGCGGTCGAAGCCCACGCCCTTGCCGAACTCGCGCAGCTGGCGCGTGCCGCTGTTCGAAGTGAGAATGATGATGGTGTTCTGGAAGCTGACTGTTGCGCCGTTTCCATCGGTCAGGCGGCCTTCGTCCATCACCTGCAGCAGCGTGTTGAATACATCGGGGTGTGCCTTTTCGATTTCATCGAGCAGTACCACCGAGTAGGGGTGACGGCGCACGCGCTCTGTCAGCTGTCCGCCCTCTTCATAGCCCACATATCCCGGAGGTGCGCCGAGCAGCCGGCTCACGCTGTACTTCTCGCCGTATTCGCTCATGTCAATGCGGATGAGTGCGTCGGTGCGGCCAAACATCCACTCGGCCAGACATTTGACCAGGTGGGTCTTGCCCACACCGGTGGGACCGACAAAGAGGAAGGTGCCGATGGGCCGGTTGGCTCCCTTCAGTCCCATGCGGCTGCGTGCGATGGCACGCGAAAGCCGTTCGACGGCCTTTTCCTGGGCAATCACCTTGGCGTTCAGGGCTGCGTGCATGCCCTTGAGCCGTTCGCTTTCGCTGGCAGCCACGCGTGTGACAGGTACACCGCTCATCAGCGACACCACTTCTGCCACTTCGGCGGCATCCACCACGGCAGGATTGGCTGCCGAATCGTTTTGCCAGCGCAGCGTCAACTCGTCGAGCTCGTGCGTCAGTTTGGTCACTTTGTCGCGCAGGTTGGCGGCCAGTTCGTAGTTCTGCTGTTGTGCAGCTTCGGTCTTGGCCTTTCTCACGCTTTCTATTTCGCGCTCCTTCTCGACCAGCTCCTGCGGGCATTCCGCTTCCTGCAGGTGCTTGCGTGCACCGGCCTCGTCGAGTGCGTCGATGGCCTTGTCGGGCAGGGCACGGTCGGTGACGTAACGGTCGGTCAGCTCCACGCAGGCCTTGAGGGCTTCGGGGGTGTAGGTCACATTGTGGTGCTTCTCATACCGCTCCCTGATGTTGTTCAGAATGATGCGTGTCTCGTCGGCCGTGGTGGGTTCGAGCATCACCTTCTGGAAGCGGCGGTCGAGCGCGCCGTCCTTTTCGATGGACTTCTTGAACTCCGCTGTGGTTGTGGCACCGATGCACTGCACCTCGCCGCGGGCCAGCGCCGGCTTCAGCATGTTGGCTGCATCCAGACTGCCCGGAGCGGAGCCGGCACCGATGATGGTGTGAATCTCATCCATGAAGAGCACGATTTCGGGATGCTCCTTCAGTTCCTGGATCAGGCGGCGCAGGCGTTCCTCAAATTGTCCGCGATATTGCGTGCCGGCCACGATGGAGGCCATGTCGAGTGCCACAATGCGCTTGCCGGCCAGCAACCGGGGCACCTTGTGGTGCGCAATGCGGTCGGCCAGTCCTTCGACAATGGCACTCTTGCCCACACCGGGCTCGCCGATCAGGATGGGGTTGTTCTTCTTGCGGCGGCACAGAATCTCGATGACACGTTCCGTTTCACGTTCACGTCCCACCACGGGGTCAAGCCCTCCCTTCAGGGCCACAGCCGTGAGGTCTGTGCCGAAGTTGTCGGTGATGGGTGTGTCGCTGGTGGGCTTGCCTTCCTGTGCCCGTGTCTCGCGGGGCTTGTCGCTCATCCGTTCATCGCCCGGATACGGCCCGTCGGCTTCATCGGGAAACTGGTAGTCGTTGGTCACCTCAGCTGCCTTTGCGGGGTCGTGGGCAAATGTTTCGTAGTTCACGCCACACGACTCCAGCAGCTGCTTGGCCTCATTGTCGCGGTCGTGCAGCATGGCCATTACCAGCAGCATGGCCGCATTGCGCTTGCCTGCTGCCAGTCGGTTTTCGAGCATCAGCAGTTTGATGATGCGTGAGCAGTCAGCATCAAATGCGAGCCTGTCTTCGCTGGGTGCTTCGTTGTGGGCGCTCTGTTCGTCCAACCGCTCGTCAATGCGGCGGCCCAGCAGCGTGGCATCGACTTTCAGCGCAGCCAGTTTCTCAACCACTTGCATGTCATTGTTGATGACGCTCTTCAGCATACACAGGGTGTTGATCTCCGGCAGCCGGAAGGCGAGTGCTATTCGCTTGCTGTCGTCAAGCAGTCGTGTGGTATCGGCGGGTATATCGTAGTTCATAAGTTCGATTAGTTCATTGCATTGTTTGGCCACGCTGGTATTGGCTTTCACTTCCTTCGTGGCATTTTGCGCGCAAATGTATACAAAATCCGTGATATTTTGCACCAGAGTCACCAAAAAGAACGTGTTTGTCAGCAGCTATCTCACGCTTGGCGGCCCATTTGTGTGTGGGGGCGCTTGTGCACACTGCTGTTTGGGTCAGGCACAAATATCTGTCCCAAGACTCGCTGTAAATGAAAATGTGTGTACATTTGCATCGAAAACCCTCAAACCATGCTCCGCTACCTCCTATATATATATATGTCTCTGTGTATGGCATTCGGTCTGGTCTCGTGCGTTTCAGACGACAAGACGGACTACGGCCCTTCGGTGGCTGTAGGCGAACGGCTTCCCTCCTTCCGCGTGTTGCTCAACGACGGCAGCGAGGTGAGCGACCAGTCGCTGCACGGCAAGCCCGGTGTCATCGTGCTGTTCACCACCACCTGTCCTGACTGCCGCCGTGCCATGCCGGGCATTGAGGAGGTTTACAGCGCGTGGAAGACGCAGGCGCAGTTTGTGTGTATAGGACGCGAGGAGCCAGCCAGTAAGGTGGCGGCTTATTGGAACGAGCAGGGCTACAGTATGCCTTGGTCGGCGCAGGAGGACCGTGCGGTCTATGAATTGTTTGCCAGCCGCTACGTGCCCCGGGTATTCGTGTTTGACGCGCAAGGCACGGTGCGGGCCAGCTTTGTGGAAGAAGTTGACACGGCACAGCTGCAACAGGCATTGCGCCGTTGCATGGAGGGACAGAATTGAAGTAAAGAAATCTGATACGCTGAAAAATGAGTCATTTAGCATTGAAGTCGCGCTTGGTAGCGATGAATTTTCTGGAGTTTGCCGTGTGGGGAGCCTACCTCACCTCGATGGGGGCCTATCTGGCCACTCATGGTCTGGGCACACACATCGGCTGGTTTTATGCCGTGCAGGGACTGGTTTCGCTGTTTATGCCCGGACTGGTCGGCATCGTGGCTGACCGCTGGATTCCCGGCGAACGCCTGTTGGCCCTTTGCCATGCGCTGGCCGGCAGCTTCATGATGGCCGCCGCCTGGTATGCCCTGCAAGCCGGCACCGCGGTGCAGATGGCTCCGCTCTTCTCGCTCTACACCCTGAGTGTGGCTTTCTATATGCCCACCATCGCACTGAGCAACTCGGTGGCCTTTTCAGGCCTGACGCGTTCGGGGCTTGACACGGTGAAGGACTTTCCGCCCATCCGCGTGTTTGGCACCATCGGCTTCATCTGCACCATGCTGGTCGTGAACTTTCTGGGGTGGCAGGCATCGCCCTGGCAGCTCATGTTCTCGGGCGCACTGAGCTGGGCACTGGCCTTGTATGCGCCTACCTTGCCGGCCTGTCCTGTCGGTTCGGCACAGGGCGAAAAGCGTTCGCTGGCTTCGGCCTTGGGCCTGGATGCCTTTGCCCTGTTCAGGCAGCGGCGCATGGCGGTGTTCTTCCTCTTCTCGATGTTGCTGGGCGTGAGCCTGCAGATTACCAATGGCTATGCCAATCCCTTCATTTCCAGCTTCAAGGACATTCCGGCCTATGCCGACACTTTCGGTGCCAACAATGCGAATGCACTGATAGCCCTGTCACAGACCAGCGAGACCTGCTGCATCCTGCTCATACCTTTCTTCCTGAAGCGTTATGGCATCAAGCGGGTCATGATGATAGCCATGCTGGGCTGGGTACTGCGCTTCGGCCTCTTCGGTCTGGGCGACCCCGGCAGCGGTGTGTGGATGTTCGTGCTGTCGATGATTGTCTACGGCGTGGCCTTCGACTTCTTCAACATTTCGGGTGCGCTGTTTGTCGACCAGAACACGCAGCCCGCTGTGCGCAGCAGTGCGCAGGGTCTCTTTATGATCATGACCAACGGCCTGGGTGCTTCGTTGGGCACGCTGGCCGCCCAGCAGGTGGTGAACCATTACGTATACAATGTGCCTCAGACCATGCAGATTGACGGCTGGCGCACGTCGTGGTTCATCTTTGCCGGCTATTCGCTCGTGGTGCTGGTGCTCTTTGCACTGGTGTTCCGCGAAGGCAAGAAGAATTAGTTCCGCTTGAATGATTACCCCATAGAAATATCAATCCCTTAACCCTTCCTATACTACTACGACAAATGGAAAAAATTATCACTGACGCAAATTTTGCAGAGTTGGAGGCAGCAGGCCTGCCCATTGTACTTGACTTCTCGGCCACCTGGTGCGGCCCCTGCAAGAAGATAGCTCCCTTCATTGCCGAGCTGGCCGACGAGTATGAAGGCCGCGTGCTGGTGGGCAAATGCGATGTGGACGATAACGACGAGCTGACCAGCCGCTTCGGCATACGCAACGTGCCGACCGTGCTCTTCATCAAGGACGGCCAAGTGGTCGACAAGCACGTGGGTGCCGCTCCCAAGAGCGAACTGGCCAGCAAGGTAGAGGCTCTGCTGAAGTAAAACCACAGTCTCCACAAAACAAAGTTATGTCACTCGATGATGAACTGTTGCAGGATGCCGAACACGATGCGGCAGCCGTGCAATACGTAAGGACGCACTTGCCCCAGGAGTTGCAGGAGGTGTTCAGTGATGAACTGCTCTATTATTTCCTCGACCTCCTGGTGGAATACTTGGTCGAAAGCGGTCTGCTCGAAGCTGAGGGCGATGCTGACGGCTATGTGGAGATTGACCAGGAAGCCATCTCTGACCACCTGGCCAAGAAGGCTGCCCGCGAAAAGATGGGCGACTTCAGTGCCGAGGACTTGTGCTTCGTGGTGCAGGCCATGCTTGACTTTGAAATGGGCGAGGACGAGTAACGGTGCGTTGCTTGTCGGGTCCGGACAACAATAGAAGAACACGGATTGTCAGGAATCAGACACGTCGGTTACGTGTGGATGATGACTGACAATCCGTGTTCTTTTTCTGCTGGGAGAGCAGGCATCCTGCCTGCTATCGGCAAGCCGGCTCCCCCAGTGTGGTGTATCAGTTGTTTTCGCCGTAAAGCTTCAGCTTCAATTCCTTCACGCGGTCATCGTGAATGTAGTCCTCATAGTTCATGAGCTTGTCGATTGTGCCGTTGGGCGTCAGCTCAATGATACGGTTGGCCACCGTGTTGATGAACTCGTGGTCGTGGCTGGCAAAGAGGATGTTGCCCTTGAAGAGCTTGAGGTTGTTGTTGAATGCCTGGATGCTCTCCATGTCGAGGTGGTTGGTGGGCGTGTCCAGGATCAGGCAGTTGGCATTGCGCAGCTGCATGCGGGCAATCATGCAGCGCATCTTCTCTCCGCCGGAGAGCACGTTGACCTTCTTCAGGATGTCTTCGTCTTTGAAGAGCATACGTCCCAGAAATGCCTTGAAATATACGTCGTTGCCCTCGCCATACTGGCTGAGCCAGTCGAGCATGTTGTAGTCGGTGTTGAAGAAGCTGGTGTTGTCGAGCGGCAGGTAGGCAGTCGTGATGGTCACACCCCACTTGAAGGTGCCCGCAGCCGGCTTGGCGTTGCCGTTGATGATTTCGAACAGCGCCGTCATGGCACGCGGGTCGTGGCTGAGGAACACGATCTTCTCGTCCTTCTCAACCGTGAAGTTCAGATGGTCGAACAATACCGTGCCGTCGTCGGTCACTGCCTTCAGGTCCTTCACTTCGAGAATCTGGTTGCCCGGCTCGCGGTCCATCTGGAAGATGATGCCCGGATACTTGCGGGTAGAAGGCTTGATTTCCTCCACGCTGAGCTTTTCGAGCATCTTCTTGCGGCTGGTGGTCTGGCGGCTCTTGGCCACATTGGCCGAGAAGCGGCGAATGAACTCTTCCAGTTCCTTCTTCTTCTCCTCAGCCTTCTGCTTCTGGTTCTGTGCCTGACGCAGGGCGAGCTGCGAGGATTCATACCAGAAGGAGTAGTTGCCCGAGAAGAGGGTTACCTTGCCAAAGTCTATGTCGACGGTGTGTGTGCAGACCTGGTCCAGGAAGTGGCGGTCGTGGCTGACAACCAGCACGGTGTGTTCGAAGTTGCCGAGATACTCTTCGAGCCATTCGACCGTTTCGAGGTCGAGGTCGTTGGTAGGTTCGTCGAGCAGCAGGTTGTCGGGTTCGCCAAACAGGGCCTGGGCCAGCATCACACGTACTTTCTCCTTACCGCTCAGCTCGCCCATCAGTTTGCCGTGCAGTTTTTCCTTGATGCCCAGACCGCTCAGCAATGTGGCGGCATCGTTCTCGGCGGTGTAGCCGCCCATTTGTGCAAACTTGTCCTCCAGTTCGGCCACCTTGATGCCGTCTTCGTCGGTGAAGTCGGTCTTGGAATACAGTTCGTTGCGCTCCTGCATGACCTGCCACATGGTGGTGTGACCCATCAGTACGGTGTCGAGCACCGTAAACTCGTCATACTTGAAGTGGTCCTGGCTCAGTACGGAAAGTCGTTCGCCGGGTCCCATTTCGACTGTACCCTTGTTGGGTTCCAGTTCGCCCGATATGGCTTTCAGCAGGGTGGACTTTCCGGCACCGTTGGCACCGATGATGCCGTAGATGTTGCCGCTGTTGAACTTGAGGTTTACGTCCTGGTAGAGTATGCGCTTGCCAAACTGAATGGCCAGGTTCGATAGCGTGATCATGTCGTTGTGTTATGCGGTTGTTTGTTTCTTTCGTTAGTGGGAAGTGAAGTGAATACCTGCGAAACTTGAATCATTTTACAATTCAATCATAGTCTGCAAGCCCGGCGTTATCGGCTTGCTGTGGGGCAGCGGTTCCGATTGTCAGCTTGTACAGACTATGATTGATTGCACACAGGGAAGAGTCTTTATTCGTTGTCGGCAGCGAGTGAGATCTTCAGTTCGTCGAGCTGTTTGGGGTCGACAGCCGAAGGTGCGTCGAGCATCACGTCACGGCCCGAGTTGTTCTTGGGGAATGCGATGCAGTCGCGGATGCTGTCGAGTCCGGCAAAGAGCGAAACCCAACGGTCGAGACCATAGGCCAGGCCGCCGTGGGGAGGCGCACCATATTTGAAGGCGTTCATCAGGAAGCCGAACTGCTCCTGGGCACGCTCAGGCGTGAAGCCCAATACCTTGAAGATCTTGGCCTGAAGCTCTGCATCGTGAATACGGATGGAGCCGCCGCCCACTTCCACGCCGTTGCACACCATGTCGTAGGCATCGGCCAGCACCGAAGCCGGGTCGGTGTCGAGCATGGGGATATCCTGCGGCCGGGGAGCC
Source organism: uncultured bacterium (assembly GCA_945869305.1). Taxonomy (GTDB): domain Bacteria; phylum Bacteroidota; class Bacteroidia; order Bacteroidales; family Bacteroidaceae; genus Alloprevotella. Next base: position 1,847 of record CAMBOH010000052.1, on the reverse strand, counting down.
GTGAAGGGGTGGTGCATGGCCAGCAGGCGGCCTTCTTCTTCGCTCCATTCAAACATGGGGAAGTCCACCACCCAAAGCAGCGAGAATTTGTTCTTGTCGCGAAGGCCCAGACGCTGTCCCATCTCCAGACGCAGCTCACACAGCTGCTTGCGGGTCTTCATGGCATCGGCTCCCGAAAGGATGAGGATGAGGTCGCCGGGCTTTGCCTGCATAGTGTCGCGCAGCTGGCTGAGCACCTCGGGCGTATAGAACTTGTCGACCGAGCTCTTCACCGAGCCGTCTTCGCCCACTCTGGCGTAGACCAGGCCCTTGGCACCAATCTGCGGTGACTTGACAAAGTCGGTGAGCTGGTCCAGCTGCTTGCGGGTGTAGTGGGCACAGCCTTCGGCACAGATGCCGCCGATGTAGGCCGCATCGTTGAAGACACCAAAGCTGCCGCTGCCCTTGAGCACGTCCATCAGTTCGACAAACTCCATGCCGAAGCGCATGTCGGGCTTGTCTGAACCGAAGCGGCGCATGGCCTCGTGCCAGGACAGACGCAGGAAAGGCTGTTCGCCCAGGTCGTAGCCGCGCACTTCCTTAAACAGGTATTTGGCCATTTCCTCGAAGGTGGAGATGATGTCGTCCTGCGTAACAAACGACATTTCGCAGTCTATCTGTGTAAATTCGGGCTGGCGGTCTGCGCGCAGGTCTTCGTCGCGGAAGCACTTGGCAATCTGGAAGTAGCGGTCGATGCCGGCCACCATGAGCAGCTGCTTCAGCGTCTGCGGACTTTGGGGAAGGGCGTAGAACTGTCCCGGATTCATGCGTGAAGGCACGATGAAGTCGCGCGCACCTTCAGGCGTAGAGCCGATGAGTACAGGGGTTTCGATTTCCAGAAAGCCCTTGGAGTCGAGGAAGTTGCGTACGGCGATGCAGAACTTGTGGCGCAGTTCGAGGTTGGCACGCACATTCTCGCGTCGGATGTCGAGATAGCGGTATTTCATGCGGAGGTCGTCGCCGCCGTCGGTGTGCTCCTCAATGGTGAAGGGAGGGGTAAGCGAGGCATTGAGCACATTCAGCTCGCTGACCAGAATCTCAATGTCGCCTGTAGGCATCTTGTCGTTCTTGGCATAGCGTTCGCTGACTGTACCCTTTACCTGCAACACATATTCTCGGCCCAGCTTGTTGGCCTGTGCGCAGAGTGCGGCATCCTGTTCTTCGTTAAACACAAGCTGCGTGATTCCATAGCGGTCGCGCAGGTCGATGAAAGTCATGCCGCCCATCTTGCGGCTGCGCTGTACCCAACCGGCCAGCGTCACTTGTTCGCCCGCATTCGATATGCGAAGTTCACCACAGGTTTTCGATCTGTACATAGTGGTCTTTACTTGTTTTGAGTCGGTTGTGCCATACCGCTGCGCCCTGTTTCGAACGGTGTTTGCGCGGTCCATGGCGGCGACTACAGTTTGTTTGTCAATATGGGTGTGCGAAAGTACGAATATTGTTTGACTTTTTTCGAATGCCCGGCCTAAAATCTTCTTTTTTTGTGCTGTGTGTCAGGTTCCGGGCCGTCTGTTCCACAGCATACGGGCTGAGCGGATGGTCCTTACAACCTGTCTCACTCAAGCGACGAATAGCTTCTTTCGACGTGCCGAATAATTCCCTCCAACGTGCTGAATGTTTTTTCTACGTGCGAATGATTTCCTCCCCAACGTGCTGAAAGGTTATTTTTTTGATGTATATATACTAGCATCGCGGATACGCATACGATTAAACCGCTCTTAGTGGGTGGGTATGCTCCGTTTTCGCCATTTGTAAGCGTATCCGCGATGCCGCCTTGTACACAATCATTCATCCCTTTACCTTTG
>CAMBOH010000051.1 GCA_945869305.1 uncultured bacterium | reverse complement strand
CAAAGGTAAAGGGATGAATGATTGTGTACAAGGCGGCATCGCGGATACGCTTACCATTTTTAAGGCCGTAAAAACCCTTCAACCCTTCAGCCGACCCTTTATTCTCGCTGATATTCAAGGGAAAACTGGCTGAAGGGTTTGGATTTCAAACCCTTCAGTTCATTCAGCAACCCTTCAGCCATGAAAAGTGCGGAAACAGGCAAATGGTGACTTCACAAAAACGTGTCTGGAAAAAACAGAAGCTGGGCCAGACGTGACAACCCGACGAGTAGGTGCGCCGAAGCCTGGACTTGTATGTCAGGAGTCGGAGGAGTATGGGAAAAGAGCGCATGCTGAAGGGTATCTGCACGCTGAACCTTCCTGAAGGGTTTGAAAACAAAACCCTTCAGCCTGTTTTCTTCTGAGTATCAACGAGAATAAAGGACCGGCTGAAAGGTTGAAGGATTTTTGCAAGGGTAAATACACGTATATATAGGGTGAAACGGCTTTAGGGCTATGCTGTAAATCCAGCATCCGGCCCGGCCTGACTGATAGGACATCCTTGTTGGTATATCAGTGAACGTACCGGTCCGGTTCCTTGGGTATGAACAGCCTGATAGTTGTCCATCTTCTCCATGGCTTCTATAGACCTTCCGTTTGCCTTCTGCATTGCTCCTCGGCGTTTTGCGGATTTGTAGATTGTTTCATTTTTGTTACAAAAAATCAAACGTCGGCTTTGTACTTCGTGGCCGTTGCCCTATATTTGCAGCGTGTTCCGCCGCGGGCACCATCACCTCAGACAACTATAACCCCACTTTTATATGGATTTCTTTTATCTGGGAATACTGATTTTCCTTATTGTCCTGGCCACCTTCGACCTGTCGGTGGGTGTGGCGAATGATGCAGTCAACTTCATGAGCCCCGCCGTGGGTGCCAAGGCCGCCAAGTTCCGCGCCATCCTGCTTGTAGCGGCCATCGGCATCTTCGTGGGTGCCAGTACGTCGAGTGGCATGATGGACATTGCCCGCCACGGCATTCTGAACCCGCTTTATTATACGCTCGACGATGTGATGTGCATCTTTCTCGGCGTGGCGGCCACCGATGTGATTCTACTCGACATTTTCAACACGCTGGGAATGCCCACCTCGACCACGGTTTCAATGGTTTTCGGCCTGTTGGGCGGCAGCACCGCGCTGGCCATGTCGAAAATATTGAGCGGTGGCTACACCTATGCGGAGCTGATCAACACCGACAAGGCGCTGAGTGTAATCATCGGCATCTTCCTTTCGGTGGCCATCGCTTTTGTGGTCGGCTTGATAGTCATGTGGATTACGCGCGTGGTGTTTACCTTCCACTACAAGAAACACCTGCGCTGGAGTATAGCCCTGTTCGGTGGCCTGAGTGTGACCTCAATCTTCTACTTCCTGCTGGTGAGCGGTCTGAAAAACAGTACGCTGCTCACGGCCATAGGCTGGACTCCGGCCTGGATTGACGCACACCGTGCCACCATCCTCCTCTCGTGTATCGTCGGGTTCAGCGTGCTGATGGAGGTGCTCCACCTGTTTAAGGTCAACATCTTCCGCATCGTGGTGCTCTTTGGCACTTTCGCGCTGGCCATGGCCTTTGCGGGCAACGACTTAGTGAACTTTATTGGTACACCGCTTGCGGGTCTGGAGTCCTTCCTTGACTTCACGGCCAACGGCAACGGCACGGCAGCCAGCCAGTATACGGTGAGTGTGCTGGCCGGCGATAGCCACCTGCCGGGCAAGCATTGGTTCCTGATTGGTGCGGGTGTGATCATGACGGTGGCCATCTGCACCTCGAAGAAGGCACAGAAGGTGGTCGAAACCACAGTAAACCTCTCGCGTCAGGACGAGGGCGAAGAGGTGTTCTCCTCCTCGAAGATAGCCCGCCGCACGGTGCGTGGCGTTCTGAGCGCCACTTCCTTTGTGGGCCGCTATGTGCCGGCCGGCATTGCGCGCTGGATTGACAGCCGCTTTTCGCAGGACAATGTGGAACTTGATGAGGGCGCGGCCTTCGACCAGGTGCGCGCATCGGTCAACCTCGTGCTGGCCGGCCTGCTCATCGTAGTGGGCACCACCCTGCAGCTGCCGCTCTCTACCACCTACGTGGCCTTCATGGTCGCCATGGGTTCGTCGCTGGCCGACCGCGCCTGGGGTCGCGAGACAGCCGTCTACCGCATCACGGGCGTGATTACGGTGATTGGCGGTTGGTTCATCACGGCCGGTGCTGCCTTCATCGTGAGCTACTTCATTGCCAGCATCAACCACTTTGGCGGATTCATAGCCATGATTCTTGTGATGTGTGTGGTAGCGGCTGTGGTGATCAGCAACAACCGCCGATTCAAGCAGAAGAAGGAGCAGGACAATGTCGACACGCTCTTCCGCCAGCTGGTGCGCTCACACGACAAGGAGGAAACCTGGCAGCTGTTGCTCGAACACGTGCGCCGCACGCAGGGCGATATCCTCACCTTCACGCGCGACACCTTCAGGAGTATCACGCAGGGTCTCATGCATGAGAACATGAAGGAACTGCGCGCCGCCACACAGGCCATCGACGATGAAAAGGCTCTCTGGAAGCGATACCGCCGGAAGGAAATACTGGGTATGCGCAAAATCGACTACCTGCTGGCGGTCGAGAAGAACACCTGGTTCCATCTGGGCTGCAACAGCATCACCCAGATTATCTATGGCCTGAAGCGTATGCTGGAGCCTTGCGTGGAACACGTCGACAACAATTTCAAACCCCTGCCGCAGGATTATGTCGACGAGCTTATTCCCGTGTGCAACGACGTGGACCGCTTCCTCGAAGCTGCATGCCGGATGATTACCGAAGGTGACTTCAAGAATGTCGACGAACTGCTGGTGGAAGGTAACGCTGTGAAGAGCCGCATCTCCCAGATTCGCCATTCGCAGCAAGACCGCATACAGCGCGAAGACTCCAACATCAAGCTCGCTCTGCTCTACCTCTCGACCCTCCAGGAAACGCAGGAGCTCATCAGCATCTCGCGCCATCTCCTGCGCGCCTCCAAGAGATTCCAGACGCAATAGCTGAGGGAGCAGACTCAGGCCATGGCCCCTTTGGGGACATGAGGCCTTCGGAGTGTATGAGCATATAAGGTTGTGAGGTTGCTATCTTGGGTTATGAGGTTATATGGATTGTGCAGCTGAGTGCGGAGCCAAGCCCGCTTGGGCTAAGCCGAACGCACCACTCTCATGCACGTATGGCCTCCTGACCCGAAGTGGCAACCCCATATTTTATGAAAAGTATGGAAAACAATCAGGAAACAAGGGTGCGGCTTGACACGAATGAGTCCCCCTTCAACACCCCCTATAACCGTTTTCCCGACGACGCACTCGAACAGCTGAAGCTGTCGTACGGAAAACGTGAGAATATTCCGCCGTCGTGTATCTACTTCTGTGGAAATGGTACGGAACAGGCTGCAGACCTCTGTCTGCGCCTGTTCTGCCTGCATGGTGACCTGGCTGCCACTGCCGTGCCCACCCGTTCGGTCTACCGTCGCCGGGCCTTGGCCGCAGGCATAGAGTTGCAGGAAGTAGCGTTGTCCGCGGCGGACGACTACCGTTTCAGGTGCGCCGCCTTCATGCAGCGTGTCAACCCGCGCGCCTCGCTCCTGTTCCTCTGTTCGCCCAACTGCCCTACGGGACAGCTGTTGCCTGTGGCTGAGCTGGAGGCCCTGCTGTCCCGCTTCAAGGGCTGGGTAGTGGTCGATGAGTCCTATATTGACTTCACGCCACGCCAGACCGTGCTGCCTCTGCTGGCCCGCCATACCAACCTGCTGCTCTTTCGCAGTTTCTCGCGCGGATGGTCAGCAGCCAGCCTCCGCGTCGGAGTCATACTGGCCCGTCCCTCGGTCGTCAGCCGGATAGCCGAGGCAGGCTATACTTACCCCCTCAGCTCCATGCAGATAGAGGAGGTGCAGCGTCACCTGCGTAAAATCAGTGACGTGTGCAAGTGGCAGCGGGCCCTTGTCGAGGAACGCGGGCGCATGGCGGCGGCCCTGCGCCAGTTGCCCGGATGCACCAAGGTCTACGACTCTCCGTCCAACTTTCTGCTGGTCAGCTTCGCCGACAATGAGGCCGTAGAGCGTGCCTTGTTGCAGCGCGGCATCCGCGTGAAACGTTACGCCGAAGGGCTGCGCATCACCATCGGACTGCCATCCGACAATGCCGCCCTGCTTGCTGTCTTGCGAAGCAATTGCCCCGCAGGAAGGTCTGTGTAATCCGTATTTTCGGATGATGAGGGCTTCCGCCCCCCTCCGCATTCTCCTCTTTCCGCTTCCCCCTCTCCCAAAAAAACAACCCTCTCCCTATGCCCCAAGAATCAATCAATGCTTGTCCCCTGCTGAAAGACACCTCCTTCATGCACCTCATGACGCGGCGCATCTGCAACGTGCTCATTATCGCCAACCCTTACGATGCCTTCATGCTCGAAGACGACGGTCGCGTGGATGAGAAAATCTTCGACGAATACGCCAAGCTCGGCCTGCGTTATCCGCCGCGCTTCACGCAAGCTGCCTCAGCCGCTGAAGCCGAGGACGAACTGTCGCACACCAGCTTCGACCTGGTTATCTGTATGCCCGGAGCTGAGGACAACGATGTCTTCTGCATCGCCCGCGACATCAAGCAGCGTTTCAGTCACATTCCGCTGGTGGTGCTCACCCCCTTCAGTCATGGCATTACGGGGAGGATGCAGAACGAGGACCTCTCCATCTTCGAATACGTGTTCTGCTGGTTGGGCAACACCGACCTCCTCCTGTCCATCATCAAACTGATAGAGGACAAGATGAACCTGGAGCACGACGTACACGATGCCGGCGTCCAGATGATTCTGCTGGTAGAAGACTCCATCCGCTATTATTCCTCCATCCTTCCCAATCTCTACAAGTTCGTGCTGCAGCAGAGTCTGGAGTTTGCCACAGAGGCCTTGAACTCGCAGCTCGAAATGCTGCGTATGCGCGGAAGGCCCAAAATTGTGCTTGCGCGCAACTATGAAGAAGCCTGGCAGCTCTACAGGCGCTACCGCCAGCACACGCTGGGCGTAATCAGCGACTGCCGCTTCCCGCGCGAGGGCAAGACCGACGAATTGGCTGGCTACAAGCTGCTTTCGGCCATGCGTGCCTCCGACCCCTTCCTGCCCCTCATCATGCAGAGCTCCGAAACCGAAAAGAGCGTGTGGGCACAACGTTGCGGTGCAGCCTTCATTGACAAGAACTCCAAAAAGCCCGCCGATGACCTGCGCCAGCTGGTGCTCAACAACTTCGGCTTCGGCGACTTCATCTTCCGTAAGCCCGGCACGCGCCACGAGGAGGTGCGCATACGCAACCTCAAGGACCTGCAGGACAACATATTCACCCTGCCGCAGGAGTCGCTGCTCTACCACATACGCCGCAACAACGTGTCGCGATGGTTAGGTTCGCGCGCGCTCTTTCCTATTTCGGAGTTTCTGCGCGACATCACTTGGGATTCGCTCCAGGACATCGATGCCCACCGGCAAATCATTTTCGACGCCATCGTGCGCTACCGCCGCATGAAGAACCAAGGCGTGGTGGCCGTGTTCAACCGCCACCGCTTCGACCAGTACAGCAACTTTGCCCGTATTGGCGACGGCTCGCTTGGAGGCAAGGGACGCGGCCTTGCCTTTCTCGACCACATCATCATGCGCCACCCCGACCTGAACGACCTGCCTGGCACCAGCGTGCAGCTTCCCAAGACGGTAGTCCTATGTACCGACGTGTTCGACGAGTTCATGGAAAAGGGCAACCTTTACCCCATTGCCCTGTCAGATGCCCCCAACGACGAAATCCTGCAGGCCTTCCTCGACACTCCGCTGCCCGAACGGTTGCACGACGACCTCGTGACCTACCTTCAGGTGGTGAAGGGGCCGATTGCCATCCGTTCGTCTTCGCTCCTCGAAGACGCTCACTACCAGCCCTTTGCCGGCATCTATTCCACCTACATGATACCTCCTGTCGATGACCTCGAACAACGCCTTCAGCTGCTGTCGGGAGCCGTCAAGGGCGTGTATGCCTCGGTGTACTATAGTGACAGCAAGGCATACATGACCGCCACGCGCAACGTGATAGATCAGGAGAAGATGGCCGTGCTGCTGCAAGAGGTGGTCGGTACGGCCTACGAAGACCGCTACTATCCTCACATTTCGGGAGTGGCGCGTTCGCTCAACTATTACCCCATCGGCGACGAGCAGGCAACCGACGGTATAGCCGACCTGGCACTGGGTCTGGGCAAGTATATCGTGGACGGCGGGCTGAGCCTGCGCGTATGTCCCGCTTATCCCCACAAGGTGTTGCAAACCAGCGAAATGGAGATGGCACTGCGCCAGACGCAGACCCGCTTCTATGCCCTCGACATGAAGCAGACGACCTCCCCCTTCCAGGTGGACGACGGCTTCAACCTGCTGAAGCTGCCCGTACAGGAGGCGGTGAAGGACGGTGCCATGCGTTTCACGGCATCGACCTACGACCCCTACGACATGGTGATACGCGACGGCGTGTATGACGGCGGCCGCAAGCTCGTTACCTTCAGCGGCGTTCTGCAACACGGTGTCTTCCCTCTGCCCAAGCTGCTGCAGCTGCTCTTGGCGTATGGCCGCGAGGAGATGCGTCGCGAAGTCGAGATTGAGTTTGCCGTCAAGCTGTCCGATGACCGTACAGGCGTGTTCTATCCGCTGCAGATCAGGCCGATGGTGACCCCGCGCATGCAGTTGGACGAAGACCTGACCAAAATCTCCGACGACAAGGTGCTGCTGCATTCACACCATGCCATCGGCCATGGTGTGCTGCCAGACGTTTTCGACGTGGTGTATGTAAAGACCGAAGGCTTCTCTGCGGCCCACAATCCGCAGGTGGCCGAGGAGGTAGAGGCGATGAATCGCAGGTTGGTTGCAGAAGGACGCCCCTATATTCTGATCGGACCGGGCCGTTGGGGCAGCAGTGACCCCTGGCTGGGCATCCCAGTCAAGTGGCCGCATATCTCGGGAGCCAAGGTCATTGTCGAGGCCGGTCTGAGCAACTACCGCATTGACCCCAGCCAAGGCACGCATTTCTTCCAGAACCTGACGAGTTTCGGCGTGGCCTACTACACCATCGATGACTATAAGGGAGATGGCGTGTACCACTACAGCCTGTTGCAGCAGCAGCCTGCGGTGGACGAAACGGTCCACGTGCGCCACGTACGCTTCGACAAACCGTTTGTGGTGAAAACCGACGGCATGAAGAAGGAAGGTGTGGTGATTCTGTAAGCGACCAGCTGCATCCGCCATTCGGGTCTGTTCAACGCGGGGCCGGAACTGGATCAGGTGTAGCGTACTCCGCCTTTAGTTCGCTCCTGTTCGGTAATGAATGATTGCTGGAGGAACATCGAAACCAGAACGGACGGAAGCGGAGGCAGATTGCCAGATTCAACTCCTTTTAGGTTCCGATGATGAATCAGCCTGTTCGTCAGCACCCAACCAGCACAAGCGGATGGGTTGTCAGATTCAATTCCTTTCAGGTTCCGATGACGAGTGTTCATCGGAACCTGAAAGGTTTAAGGTAGGTTCTATAAATTAGTTTCCAATGTAGGTCAGTGTTCCTGTTTTACTTGGATGCCTTCACGCCTCTCGCACCGTATCTTTTTGATTTTCATTCAGTCACGTAGCCCGCTACGCTCCCTCATGAAACTCAAAAAACTACGGCACGATAGCCGCGAATACATCACAAGCTAATTTATAGAACCTACCTTAAAACGGAGACAGACTGTCAGATGATGTTCCAAATAAGCTCTGAGGATAAGCGGGTAGGGGATTGCTCCGTGAGATGTGTCAGTCCTGCTCATGCCAATTGAAAAGTTTGCCGGGTTATAACTTTTCAAATAGTAATGAATTTACCCCGTTGGCCTAAAAATCGACATGTAAGAATGCTTTTTCTTGCCAAAATGCTTGTTTTTTAAATTTCTGTGCACTATTTTTGCGGGCGCAATCAACCAAAATAATTCTTAAGCAACACAAAATTATGCAAGCACAAAAAGTTTTAGACGAAATCAAGCTGCGCTTTCCCAATGAACCCGAATACCATCAGGCAGTAGAGGAAGTACTCGCAACGATTGAAGAAGAGTATAACAAGCACCCCGAATTTGAAAAGGCCAAGCTCATCGAGCGGCTGTGCATCCCCGACCGCGTATACCAGTTCCGCGTGAACTGGGTGGACGACAAGGGCGAAGTGCAGACCAACATGGGCTACCGCGTGCAGCACAACAACTGCATCGGTCCGTATAAAGGTGGCATCCGTTTCCATAGCTCGGTCAACCTGAGCATCCTGAAGTTCCTTGCATTCGAACAAACCTTCAAGAACTCGCTCACCACGCTGCCCATGGGTGGCGGCAAGGGTGGTTCCGACTTCTCGCCCCGTGGCAAGAGCAACGCCGAGGTGATGCGTTTCTGTCAGGCTTTCATGCTTGAGCTGGGTCGCCACATCGGTCCTGACACCGACGTGCCTGCCGGCGACATCGGCGTGGGCGGACGCGAAGTGGGCTATATGTTCGGCATGTATAAAAAGCTGACGCGCGAGTTCACCGGCACCTTCACTGGAAAGGGACGCGAGTTCGGCGGTTCGCTCATCCGTCCGGAAGCCACTGGCTACGGCAACGTGTACTTCCTCATGGAAATGCTCAAGACCAAGGGACAGGACCTGAAGGGCAAGAGCGTGCTTATTTCGGGTGCCGGCAACGTGGCCCAGTTCACTGCCGAAAAGGTGCTCCAGCTCGGCGGCAAGGTGCTCACCATGTCTGACTCGGACGGCTATATCTATGACCCCGATGGCATTGACCGCGAAAAGCTCGACTACATCATGGAACTGAAGAACCTCTATCGCGGCCGCATTCGCGAATATGCCGAAAAGTATGGTTGCAAGTATGTCGAAGGAGCCAAGCCCTGGTTCGAAAAGGCTGACATCGCCCTGCCCTGTGCTACGCAGAACGAACTGAACGAAGAGGCTGCCCGCGCCTTGGTACAGAACGGTGTGATCGCCGTGAGCGAAGGTGCCAACATGCCCTCTACGCCTGGAGCTATCCGTGTGTTCCAGGAGGCCCGCATCCTCTATGCGCCCGGCAAGGCAGCCAACGCCGGCGGTGTGTCGGTATCGGGACTCGAAATGAGCCAGAACTCCGAACGCCTGTCCTGGACGGCCGAAGAGGTAGACCACCGGTTGCACCTCATCATGGAAGACATTCACCGCAACTGTGTGAAGTACGGCACACAGCCCGATGGTTACGTAAACTACGTGAAGGGTGCCAATGTAGCCGGATTCATGAAGGTGGCCAAGGCTATGATGGCACAGGGTATCGTATAATTAGAGAAAAGGTCAAGGAGTTATGAGGTTCTTAGCTGAACGTCAGAGCATACCATCTGAAAGATAGCGTAACATCATAACTGCTGTCCCCCTTCCTTGAAGTCCGGGAGTTTCCTTAGGCCAGCCGTGAACGGCTGGGTCAGAAAGGATACTCCCGGACTTTCTCGTTTCAACTTTTTCGGCTACGTGCAAGGGTTTCGCACAAAATACATTACCTTTGCAGAAGATAGGCTGCGCTCGGCAAAGCAAAAGCAAATCCTACGGAGTTTACTTTCGCTCTGCGCTCACTTGCACTATCTTTGCAGAAGATAGGCTGCGCTCGGCAATGAATCTCAAGCCAGCTTGGTTTCATTGCGCTCACTTGCACTATCTTTGCAGAAGATAGGCTCATGTTTCGCAAGTAAAAAAGGATGGTCCCTAAAGGGAAGCAAGCGTTCAAGGTGCGCCCCGAAGGGGCAACAAGCGCATAGCCCAGGGCAACGCCCTGGGTGGATTGAGGCGATGAAGTGCGCCCTGAAAGGGCAAAAGCATTTGTACCTATCGCTTACATTCTAACGCTTTTGCCCTTGCAGGGCGCATGGGCGGCGGTCAACCTACCCAGGGCGTTGCCCTGGGCTATGAGCTTGCTGGGCTTTCAGCCCGCTCCTCGAACGCTTGTTAATCACAAGTAAAAGTTGCACTATCTTTGAATAAGATAGGCTGCGCTCGGCAATGAATCTCAAGCCAGCTTGGCTTCATTGCGCTCACTTGCACTATCTTTGCACATTATATATAAGGAGTATTTCCGGCAGGAGACTGGCCGACAGAACTCCCCAAAAACCGAAACCGCATGTCATCCAACGACACAATCAAGTATACCAACGCTTACGCCATGCAGCACGGCATCGTGCTCGGCCTGTTCGCCTGCATGACTCTGGTCGTGTTCAAGTGGTCGCTGACCCATCCCTTCTTCAGTATGCTCTTCACAGTGATGCTGCTGGGTGGTCCTGTGTTGACCGTTATGCTGACCCGCAAGTACCGCAGTCAGGTGGTTGCGCCACAAGAGCCTTTCAGCTTTGCGACCGGCTTCATGCACGCCCTCTTTGTGGGTTTCTATGCTTCGGTATGGGTCACACTCTTCATCTTTGTCTACCTGCGCTACTTCGACCACGGCACCCTGTTTGTCGCCTATGCCAACTCGCTTGACACGCCCGAAATGAAGGCGTGGATGCAGCAGTCGGGCATGGAGGCGCAGATTAACCTGGTCACCGAGGGACAGGGCGTACAGGGGCTGGTCGCAGCGATGCAACGCGTCGGTGCTGCCACCTATGCCTCGCTGGCCCTCTATGGCGCATTTCTGGTGGGACCCTTTGTGGCCATCCTGTCGGGCCTGCTGAACACCCGGCGGGACAGACGTTTCTGACCAGCCCTCCCATCCTGACAACGTGGATTGGAAAAACGAAAACATTGCTCTTCAACTATATTAAACAGCCCCATGCAAGACTATCAATATGATATTTCAGTGGTCGTTCCGCTCTACAACGAGGCCGAAAGCCTGCCCGAACTCAGGGCCTGGATTGAACGCGTGATGAACGACAACGGTTTCAGCTATGAGATCATATTCGTAAACGACGGAAGCACCGATGAGTCGTGGGAGGTCATCGAGCGGTTTGTGGCTCACGATGCCCACATCCATGGCATCAAGTTCCGCCGCAACTACGGCAAGTCGCCCGCCCTCTTCTGCGGATTCAAGCAGGCCAAGGGTAGGGTGGTCATCACTATGGACGCCGACCTGCAGGACTCGCCCGACGAGATTCCCGAACTCTACCGCATGATAACCGAAGACGGCTACGACCTGGTGTCGGGTTACAAGCAGAAACGCTACGACCCGCTGTCGAAAACCATTCCCACCAAGCTCTTCAACGCAACGGCGCGTAAGGTGAGCGGCATTCACAACCTCCATGACTTCAACTGCGGACTGAAAGCCTATCGCTTGGAAGTGGTGAAGAACATAGAGGTGTATGGCGAAATGCACCGTTACATACCTTATTTGGCCAAGAATGCAGGTTTCTCCCGCATCGGCGAGAAGGTGGTACACCATCAGGCACGCAAGTTCGGCAAGACGAAGTTCGGCGGGCTGAACCGCTTTGTGAACGGTTACCTCGACCTCCTTTCGCTGTGGTTTCTGAACAGCTTCGGTCTGAAACCTATGCACGTGTTCGGCTTTCTGGGATCGGTGATGTTCTTCTTCGGTTTCGTGGCCTGCATCGTGGTGGGTGGGGTCAAGCTGTGGCATCTCTCCCGCGGCATTCACGCCCCGCTCGTGACCGATTCACCCTACTTCTACATTGCGCTGACCACCATGATTGTGGGCACCCAGCTGTTTGTGGCTGGATTCCTCGGCGAGCTCATCAGCCGCAACGCTGCGGGACGCAATGACTATCAGATAGAAAAGACCATTTGAGCGCAACCCCTCGGATATGACAAGCCTTCTACACCCGTTGAAACGACTGCTTGCGCCGGGGCTGCTGCTCGGCGGCATGACGGCGTGCTCCAACATCGACTGCCCGCTCGACAATGTGGTGCTGATGCAGTGTAACTTCTACTCCTCTGAAACACAAAGTCCGCTCAAGTTGGCCGACAGTCTGAGCGTCAGACTGGCAGCCAACGGCCTGACCGTTGTGAACACCTCGACCGGCGTGGAGAAATTCCTGGTGCCGCTCAAGGACAGCGGCGAGCGTGACACGCTGTTACTGCACTTCTCGAACCTGCAAGGCCAACAGGCCACCGACACGCTGGTGGTGGCGCACCAGCCGCAGCCCCACTTCGAGTCGCTCGATTGTCCGCCATCCTTCTTCCACACACTGACTGCCGTCTGGGCCACTTCCCATCCATTGTCCGAGATGCCCCTCACGGTCGACAGTGTTTCGTTGAGTCGTTCTATAGTAAACTACGATGACATTGAGAATATTCGCATCTATCTGCGCACTACTTCTGGCCGTTAGCATGGCCTTTGCGCAGCAGCCGCAGCGGCATGCAGCCGACACGGTGAGGCAGAGCCGCGTGCGCGGGGTGCAGTACGCCTCGCCTCAGGAAGCCGCCGCCGCGTTGGCTGCTGCCAAGCGCATGCCGCTCTGGGCCGGAGGGAGCGTTTCGGTCAACTTGGCCGGTGCCGCATTGGCTCTCTATACCCCCTACGGCGAGTATGAAGCGGCAGGCCGCCTGAACCTGCGCGGACGATTCTTTCCCACCTTCGAGGCGGGCATCGGCGTGAGTGACCACCAGAACGAAACGACCGAAATCCACTACAAGACCCGTGCGCCCTTCTTCCGTCTCGGCGTGGACTACAACGTGGCCAAGAATGTGCGCGATGCCGGACGCATCTTTGTCGGTGCGCGCTACGGATTCAGCAGCTTCAACTATGACCTCTTGGCACCCGACGTGCCCGACCTGAACTACGGCACCTCCCAGCCCTTTGTCTACCAAGACCTGAAGGGTACCAATCATTGGGGGGAAATCCTGTTCGGACTCGAGGCCAAAATCTGGGGCATGGTGAGGCTCGGCTGGAGCGTGCGCTACCGCATGAGGTTCTACAACAAGACTTCGGTGGTGGGCAGTCCGTGGTACGTTCCCGGCTATGGCAAAAACGACACCCACTCCATGGGAGCCACTTTTAACCTTATACTTGACATTTGATGAAAACAACCCGACGCTTTTCCGCCAAGAAGACGGCCGCCACGCTGTTCCTGCTGCTGCTTGTGGCTGGCACGGTGTGGATTGTACGCTATCGCGGAACCGCCACGTTGCGCACGACACAGGGAAGCATATTCGGCACCACCTATCATGTGAAATACGAGGCAGCGCAAAACCTCGACACCCTTATCCAGTGGGAGTTGCAGCGGGTAGATGCCAGCCTGTCGGTTTTTAACAGCCAGAGCACCCTGTCCCGTATCAATGCCGGACAGACCGACCGCACCGATGCCATGCTCTACGAGGTGCTGCAAAAGGCGGCTGTGGTGAGTGAACTGACACGGGGAGCCTTCGATGTGACCGTGATGCCGGCGGTCAATGCCTGGGGCTTCGGCTTCAAGCACGGCGGACTGCCGACCGACGAGCAGGTCGATTCGTTGCGCCAACTGGTAGGGTACCGGAACATAACGCTGGGCACAGACAGCGTGCTGCGCAAGGCCGACGAGCGCATCAGCATAGACTGTGGGGCCATTGCCAAGGGGTATGGCGTAGACCGGGTAGCCCGATTGCTGCGTGAAAAGGGTGTTCGCAATTATATGGTCGAAATTGGGGGCGAGGTGGTCACCAAGGGACGCAATCCACAGACGCGCCAGCTCTGGCAAATCGGGGTGAGCCGTCCCGACACCACAGGCGGTGAGACACTGCAGACCATCCTGAGCGTGGAGAACACGGCCATGGCTACGAGCGGAAACTACCGCAACTATTACACCGTGGGAGGACGGAAATATGCACACACCATTGACCCGAGGACTGCGCGCCCCGTACAGCACAGCCTGCTCTCAGCCACTGTCATGGCCTCTGACTGTGCCACGGCCGATGCCTTTGCCACAGCCTTTATGGTGCTGGGCCTCGACAGTGCCCGCACGATTGTCGAGTCGCAGAAGGGACTGCGCGCCTTCTTTATCTATGCCGACGGACAGGGGCGGCTTCGTACAGAGTCGGTGAAGCTGAAGCCCTGAACTGTGACTCCAACCGTGACCTCCCCGTCTGGATTCCAGCCTATATTTTAGGAAATCATTATGGAACACACCTTTTCTGACAGGCTGCTGCATGTACCCCTGTTCCAGGGTTTCAGCCGTTTGGATTTTCTCGACATCGTGGCACAGACGCCCTTCGACTTCCGTACCCTGAATCCGCGCGAAGTATTGTTTCACCAAGACAGCGAATGCCGTTCGCTGTGCATCGCTTTGGGCGGAGATGTGCAGGCGGTGGCTGAAAGCCCCGACCACAGCTACAGGCTGGCAGAAATCCTGCCGGCCCCCTGGGTCGTTGAGCCTGTCACCCTGTTCGGCCTGCACAATCGGTACACCCGCACCTATCGCGCACATACATCCTTGCAGGTGGTGATGCTTTCCAAACAGAGTGTACAACGCCTGCTTTCCACCTATGCTGCGTTCCAAATCAACTTCTACAACATGCTTTGTACACAAGCCCAGGCGAGCGAACGGGCTGTTTGGCAGCAGCCGCCCTCCAGTCTGGAGCAACGTTTCCTGCAGTTCCTGCTGAGCCGTTCGTTGCGTCCCGTGGGCCACAAGCAACTATATGTGCGTATGGCCGACTTGGCCGTGCAGTTAGGCACTACCCGCCTCAACGTGTCGCACATGCTTGCCCGCATGTCGCAGGCAGGCAGACTGAGCAACACGCGTGGTTGCATCAGCTTCACACTTTGAGCTACTTTGTACAACAGACAGCGTACACACCTTATTTATATGATTGTCTGGCAAAATTTTTGCAGACAGACAAAGGGCTGACACATTCCAAGGAGGTGTGTCAGCCCTTTGTGCTGGTACAGACAGAACAAGGAGTGGTTGGTCATAAAGTCTGGTGCAGGTTTGGCTTCTTTCCTTTCAGGGTCATGTAGATTGATACAAGTTTCGCAAGTATTCACTTGTAGTTGACAAGCGTTTAAGGAGCGGGCTGAAGGCCCAGCAAGCGCAT
>CAMBOH010000050.1 GCA_945869305.1 uncultured bacterium | reverse complement strand
AACAAGTGTGACTTTGTATGTCCCCACGCTGCCATCCGTCCCTTCGTGCTGACCGATGAAGAGCTCAAGGGCTTCGGCGGCGAAAGCATCGAAATGAAGGCACCTGCCGCCATGAAGGGCATGCACTTCGTTCAGCAGGTCGACGTGCTCGACTGTCTGGGTTGCGGCAACTGCGCCGACGTATGTCCGGGCCTGAAGGGCAACAAGGCACTCGAGATGGTACCCCTCGAAGGCCAGATGGCCGAAGCCGACAACTGGGACTACTGCGTGAAGAACGTAAGCTCCAAGCAGCACCTGGTCGACGTGAAGCTCAACCCCAAGAACTCACAGTTCGCCACCCCGCTCTTTGAGTTCAGCGGCGCATGCTCCGGCTGCGGCGAAACGCCCTACGTGAAGCTTGTCAGCCAGCTCTTCGGCGACCGTCAGATGATTGCCAACGCCACCGGCTGCTCGTCAATCTACTCCGGCTCCATCCCCTCCACTCCCTACACGACCAACGAGAAGGGTCAGGGTCCGGCTTGGGCCAACTCCCTGTTTGAAGACTTCTGCGAATTTGGCCTCGGTATGGTAATGGCCAACAAGAAGATGCGCAAGCGCATCGAAGCCCTCCTGAAGAAGGTCATCATGTGTGAGTGCTCGTGCAGCGAAATGAAGGAACTCGCACAGCGCTGGATTGACAACCAGAACGATGCGGAAATCACGCGCGAAGTGGCCGACAAGATGAAGCCCTTCCTCGAAGCAGGTGCTGCCAAGGGTCACGAGCTGGCCATCCAGCTGAACGAGCTGAGCCACTTCCTCACCAAACGCAGCCAGTGGATTATCGGCGGCGACGGTGCATCGTACGACATCGGCTACGGCGGTCTCGACCACGTGCTGGCCAGCGGTGAGGACGTAAACATCCTGGTGCTCGACACCGAAGTATACTCCAACACAGGCGGTCAGGCATCGAAGGCAACTCCCGTCGGCGCCATCGCCCAGTTTGCCGCTGCCGGCAAGCGCGTCACGAAGAAGGACCTCGGACTCATGCAGGCTACCTACGGCTACGTCTATGTGGCACAGGTCGCCATGGGTGCTGACCAGGCCCAGTGCCTCAAGGCCATCCGCGAAGCCGAAGCCTACCACGGACCTTCGCTCATCATCGCCTACGCTCCGTGTATCAACCACGGTCTGAAGATCAAGGGCGGCATGGGTCGCAGCCAGGCTGAAGAGGCACGCGCCGTAGCTTGCGGCTACTGGCACCTGTGGCGCTACAACCCCGCACTCGAAGCCGAAGGCAAGAACCCCTTCACGCTCGACAGCAAGGAGCCGAACTGGGATCTGTTCCAAGACTATCTTGACCACGAAGTACGCTTCCTCTCACTCAAGAAGGCCCTGCCCGAACAGGCTCAAGAGCTCTTCGACGAGACGAAGAAGGCTGCCCAGCGCCGCTACGCATCCTACGTGCGCAAGACGAAGGAAGACTGGAGTCTCTAATCCCTCCTTCACATAAACACCCCCACCTACGGGCGCATCCTCACAGGGTGCGCCCGTTCTTTTTGGGGGCACACGCAGGCGGGAGGCTCGCACTCGCCCTGCGGCTGAACCGCAGGGAACGGTGGTCAAGGGCAAGGGACGGCGGAGGCAAGGCGGGAGAGGGAGGAGGGAGGGGAAAGGGGGCAAAGGAGGGAGGATCGCACTCGCCCTGCGGCTGAACCGCAGGGAACAGTGGTCAAGGGCAAGGGACGGCGGAGAAGGGAGGGAGGAGGACGAGGGAGGGAGGGCAAGGGAGGGAGGATCGCACTCGCCCTGCGGCTGAACCGCAGGGAACGGTGGTCAAAGGCAAGGGACAGCGGAGAAGGGAGGGAGGAGGACGAGGGAGGAAGAAGGGCCAGGGCGGAAGGAGGGCGGGGACGCTGTCACCGTTTCTTAACCTACACGAAACAATCGCGACACATGACGCCCGTACTTTTGCACCGGAAAACTAAAGGATTCAGAAACTTTCATGCATTCATCCATCCTTGTCTGCAATTTGGCACTACTGAGCTGGGGCCTCTCGACACAAGCACTGGCCGACGGCCATACACCCGCTCAATCATCCCCCATAGTCAAACCCGTAAGCCACCTGCTCAAAGGCAAGGTGGTCGATGCTCGCACAGGCGAACACATGGTGGGAGCCAGCGTATACTTCAAAGAGAACCCGAACATTTCAACCACCACAGGACTTGACGGCTCGTTCACCCTCGACACAGGCGGACGGACCGGCACGCTCTGTTACACCTATCTGGGCTACAAGGCCGGTGAATACGTGATCAGCGAGGCAGGGGCTGCGGAGGAACTTGCGCTGGCCATGGAAGAACAGAACCTCGAACTGGGCGAAGCTGTCGTCACCGCCCACAATCCCGGACGTACCGAAGCCGGCGCACGAGGCATAGAGCGCAAGGCCATGAACGTGGTGAACGTGATGAGCGCCAAAGCCATCGAATTGTCGCCCGACCTCACTGTGGCCAACGCACTGGCACGCGTGTCGGGCGTAGCACTCGAACGGGGCGACGGCGGCGAAGGACAATATGCCATCCTGCGCGGCATGGACAAACGCTACAACTACACCCTGGTCAACGGGGTGAAGATACCCTCGCCCGACAACAAGAACCGCTTCGTGCCACTCGACATCTTTCCGGCCGAGATGCTCGACCGCCTCGAAGTGTCGAAGAGCCTGACCGCCGACTTAGAGGGCGACGGCATCGGCGGAGCCGTTAATCTGGTGATGAAAGACGCTCCCGACCGCCGTCAGTTCACGGCCAACGCCTCGGCCGGGTACAGCGCACGCTACTTTGACCACAGCTTTTCGACCTTCAGCACCTCGGGCATCAGCTCCAAGTCGCCCAACGAACGCTACGGCAACGACTACGCGGTGAGCATGGGCGACTTTACGCTGCACAATCTGGCCGTGAAGCACAAGCAAGTCGTGCCCGACCTCACACTGGGCCTCTCCTATGGCGACCGATACTTTGACAAGCGGCTCGGCGTGATGCTGGCATTCAGCGCACAGAACCTTCACCGCGGCAAGGACAGCGACATCTATTGGCTCACCAGCTCATCGAGCAATGACGGCACACTGACCAAACGCCGCACCAGCGAAGAGCAGTCGCGCCTGGGAGCACATGCCAAATTAGACTACGCACTCGCTCCGCACCACCGGCTGGCCTGGTACAACGCCTGGCTCTACTTTGGCAGCCAGCAGGTGCGCGACACGCAGAAAAGCCAGGAAGAAGCCGTGCGCCTGAAGCTGAACAGACAGAACATCATCAACTCCACCCTGATGGGCGAGCACGCATTCGGCAGCGAACAGACCTTCCAACTCAACTGGCGGGCCGTCTATGCCAAAGCCACCAGCTGCACGCCCGACAATGCCGAAGTATACCTCACCACAGCCTCAACGGGCCTTCAGACCGTCAGCGTGAATCCGGCCGCCCTGCGCAAGTGGGAGCACAACGACGATGAAGACCTGGCCGGCTACATCGACCTCAAGCAGCAGATTGAGCTGGGACGAACCGGCACACTGCACCTGCAACTGGGCGGCATGTACCGCGACAAGCAGCGCACCTCGTTCTACAACGAATACACCTTCAAGGCCGATGCTGCCCAGCGCACCCTGGTGAGAGGAAGAGACTGGCAAAACTTTGACGAGATACTGTTCACAGCTCCGCGCTTCGGCAACCTGAGCGACCCGCTGAACTATGATGCCTCCGAACAGGTGGGAGCGGGCTATCTGACAGGCAAACTCGCCACCGGACGCACAGAACTCACAGCCGGACTGCGTGCCGAGCACACGACACAGGGCTACTACCTGCTCTACCCCACCGAAGGGGCACGCAACACGGGCGAGCAGAACTATTGGGACCTGCTTCCCTCGTTCCACCTGAAATACCGCCTCACCACCCGCGCCAACCTGCGTCTGTCGTATGCACGCGCCATCAACAGGCCGGGATTCTTCGAGATTGTTCCCTACAAGATTCTGGGTGAGGACTACAACGAGCGCGGTAACCCCGACCTGAAGCACACCGTGGCCGACAACCTCGATGTGCGCTACGAAGTGTTCCCCTCGGCGGCCGAACAGTTCATGGCCGGCGTGTTCTACAAGCGCATTGAAGACCCCATTGAATATGGCATGGAGACCAGCGGACAGGACACCTACTACACGCCCGAGAACTTCGGCACGGCACACAACATGGGTGTCGAAATCGACGTGACGAAATACTTCCGCTGCTTCGGCATCAAGGCCAACTACACCTACACCTACTCCAAGATACGCACCAACAAGACCATCGAAGAGCCGAATCCCGACCCCAACGCCGAGACGACTATCGTGACGCGCACGGTGAAGCAGACCCGCCCGCTCTTCGGACAGGCCGCCCACGTAGCCAACCTGTCACTGCTGTACAAGAGCACCCGCCACGGCATCGATGCGCAACTGGCCCTCAACTATACAGGCAAACGCCTGTGTGTGGTGTCGCGCTTCCTTGACAACGACTCCTGGCAAGCCGGGCGCACGCAGCTCGACGCCTCGGCCGAGAAGAAGTTCGGACAGTCAGGCTGGAGCTTCTACCTGAAGGCCAACAACCTGCTGAACCTGCCTCTGGTACAATATGTCGAGCGCAATGCACGCAACGAAGTGCTGGGCCCGGAATATGCACGCTACAAAGGCGGACTGCTGGAACGCAAGGAGTGGCACGGACAGAGCTTCCTGATCGGTGTGCGCTACAAGCTCTGACCCACAAGCCCTATCGACCCAAAACGCAACAACACAAACTCTGAAAACCATAACAACCATTATTTCATGAGAACCACTTGTATCTTAGCCGGCTGCATGGCCATTGCCCTGAGCAGCCTGTCATTCGCTTCATGCAGCGATGACGACGACCCCATTGACAATCCGACCCCCGAGAACCCGAGCAAGCCCGAGACACCCACCGAGATTACTCTGGGCAGCGACACCGTCTCAGGCGTGTGGGGAAAGAACAGCATCATCAAGGTATCGGGCCGCCACATCACCGTGCCCGAAGGCAAGAGCCTGACCATTGAAGAAGGCGTGACCGTGATCTTCGACGACAATGGCGTAGGAGCCAGCCACACCCCCATCGAGTTTATCGTAGACGGTAGCCTCTACTGTAAAGGCACTGCCGAAAACCCCGTGCTCCTGAGCGTGGACGAATCGAAGCGTACAGCCGACAACGCCTTTGGCGGACTTTGGGGCGGCATTGTGGCCACCGAGAAGTGTCCCGAAATGCTCATTGACCACACCATCATCGAATATACGGGCGGTGCCGTGTCGCAGGATTCGCCTTCAGCGCTGAAAGGCATCTACACCCCGGGCGAAGACTTCGACCCCCACATCACCACCAACAACGTCAACGGACGCTACGTGGTCACCAACTCCACCCTGCGCTACGGCGTGAGCGATGCCATCTACATGATGGGCGGACAGGGCATCATCCAGCACAACACCTTTACCGGAATCGGCGAAACAGGCGGCGAAGCCATCAACGTGAAAGCCGGCTGCAAGGTTGATGCAGCCTTCAACCTCATGTTCTCGCCCAACACCAACGGCTTCAAGCTCTCCTCGTCAGGCCAGAACGATGAAGCCGGACGCAAGCAGGCACTCGTGCGCGCCTACAACAACACGATTGTCAATGCCGGCTGGCGACGCGACGGCGTGAAGGGCGGAAGCATCTATGTCGAAAAGAATGCCCTGGTCAGCCTGTTCAACAACCTCATGGTGAACTGCAAGTACAAGGCACAGACTCCCAAGTGGGGCCAGCCGGCCATCGATGCAGGCTGTGCTACAGAGAGCGTCATCGACTACAACTTCTACGCCGCAGGCACCGTGTCTTCAGACCTGCCGCAGGATGTGGAAGAAGGCACCCTGAACAGCTATCTGGGCTATACACTGCCCAACAAGAACGTGTTTGCCGACTACGTTGACCTGCACAGCATCGTGGCAGCCTCGGCAGGCGATGCCGCTACCAACCCGCAATTCGTGAACTTCGACCTGAACGCCGTGGCCCTGACTGCCTTCGTGCTCAACGATGCCTGGGACTTCCATGTACTCCCCGGCTCACCGGTACTGCAAGGTGCCTACAGCGGAAACGACAGTAACATGCAGCCCTACTTCGGCACGACCGGTCTGAACGTGGGTGGCCAAGCCTACACCACCGACATGCCCGCTGCCCGATTCGGCGCTTACGGAACCAACTAACAAAACTACCATTACTATGAAACGCATCCTCACTGCCCTGACGGGCCTGCTGTTCGCCACCCTCCTGTGGGGACAGACACCTGCCGACTGGCAGAAACTGTGCGGCACCATGAACTTCTACCTCTGCAATGACTTGGGCCGCAACGGTTATTATGAACAGAAAAACATTGCCGAACTGATGGGCCACATGGCCGAAACCATTGACCCCGAATGCGTACTGGCCGCCGGCGATGTTCACCACTTCGAAGGAGTGGAGAGCACCAGCGATCCGCTGTGGCTCACAAACTATGAGCTGGTCTACTCCCATCCCGAACTGATGCTGCCTTGGTATCCGATGCTGGGCAACCACGAGTACCGGGGCAACACGCAGGCCGTGATAGACTATTCCCAGGTGTCACGCCGCTGGATGATGCCCGCCCGCTACTATTCGCGGTCTTTTACGGACGATGGGGTGAGCATACGCTTTGTGATGATTGACACCACACCGCTCATCGACAAGTACCGCAACGACCCCGAGACCTACCCCGCTGCCGTAAAGCAAGACATGGAGCGCCAGCTGCAATGGCTCGACAGCACGCTGACGGCAGCCAAAGAGCAGTGGGTCGTGGTGATAGGCCACCATCCCATCTATGCGGAAACAGGCAAGAGCACCAGCGAACGCACCGACATGCAGGCACGCGTCGAACCGATTCTGCGCCGCCACCACGTGGACATCTACGCCTGCGGCCACATCCACAACTTCCAGCACCTGCGCGCAGCAGGCAGCGACATTGACTATGTGGTGAACTCCTCCGCTTCGCTCAGCCGCAAGGTAAATGCCATTGAAGGCACACAATACTGTTCGCCCGAACCGGGATTCAGCATTATCGCGGCCACCGAATCGACCCTCGACCTGCACTTCATTGACAAGGAAGGAAAGGCCATCTACACCATTCACCGCAGCAAATAAGTCCTGCACAGCGGGGCTGGCCACACACCTACAGCACGAAGCCGTGGCCAAGAATACTTCAAGGGCGTAACCCTTCCGAACGGAATGGGCTACGCCCTTTATGCTGCACGGACCGTGGCCCCTTCGTCCAGCCCATCAGCTCCCCATGCGAACTAGATGAAAAGGGCAGGAGTACCTACAACGGATGAGACAGACCTGTACGAACAACGCGTTCAAGACTGACGGGCTGGGAGCCCGCTGTCTTGAACGCTTCGCTTGAATCCGCTAACGGATAAGAGGATTGGCCTTCAGAAAGGTGACGCCAAGAGAATCAGGCATTGCCCTCGGGCACGCCGAAAGGCGTAGCCGTGCGACCGCCCTGAGGCTGTTCGGCACCAGGCAGGTTGATAGGGCCAAATGCCTTCTCATACTTCATCACATTGTCCTGCAGAGCAAAGAGCAGACGCTTGGCATGCTCAGGAGCAAGCACGATGCGGCTCTTCACGTTGGCCTTGGGCACACCGGGAAGCACGCGGATGAAGTCGAGCACTACCTCAGCACTCGAATGGGTGATGATAGCCAAGTTGGCATAGATGCCTTCGGCCACCTCGGGAGTGAGTTCAATCTTCAACTGGCCGTCGTTCTTTTCTTGATTTTCCATTACTGTATAGTTATTTGTTGATTGATAATAATTGGTCTGCTGCCATAGCGAGGTCGCTTCGGATTCGGAGGCCGGAGCTCATCAAAACCACGCAAAAATAAGGCTAAGCCACGAAATGAACAAGGAGGAGGTACGATATTTCCCCAAAAGGCGGCAAAAAGGCCTCTGGCAGACCTGCTGCAAGAAAAGAACCCTGAGCTTTCGCGCACTGCACCCCGCGGCAACAGCCCACAAGCCGGCTACCGGGGCAATGCTCCCGCCCCACAGGCTTAGCTGGCGAGGCAACGGTGCAATGCCTCGACAGCCTCGGCAGGACTGGCCGACTGTTCGAGCAGGCTGACGAACTTCGAACCGACTATCACGCCGGCACTGTAGGCATCGGCTGCCTCACGGGTGGCCCGATTGGATATGCCAAAACCGATCAGGAAAGGATGGGACAGCTGCATGGACTGCAGGCGGGCAAAGTAGGCCTGCTTCTGTTCATCGAAACTGCGCTGTGCGCCGGTGCTGGCTGCCGAACTGACGGCGTAGATGAAGCTGTGGGCATAGTCATCAATGGCCCAGATGCGCTCGTCGGGCGTTTCGGGTGTTACCAGGAAGACCACCTCCAACCCATAGCGGTCAGCGGTCTCGCGAAACTCGATAAGGAAACGCTCGAAGGGCAAATCGACCGTATAGGATTCGGAAAGGGGCCGGCGGCTGGTAGTGCCGTCGGGACAGGTGGCTATGGCCTCGCCGTGTGACACGCTGAAACTGGCCAAGGGCGAGAGCCCGATGAAGGAGCGGTTGTTTTCGCTGCCATGATAGTCGGAACTCTCCATCAAGGCACTCTGAGCAAAGAGGTCGCGCACCTTCAGGTAAGTGCTGACAGGAGTGGTGAGGTCGCCGGGCAACGAACGGGTGTGAACTGTGTATGTGAACATAACGGAATGGATTGCAATGTAGAAGGATTAACGCACGCAGCGGAGGATTTCGTCAAAGGTGTCGGGCATGGGCTGTTGCGGTGCATGGCGCAGATAGGTTTCGAGGTCCTTGTCGCCCCGGCCCGAAAGGGTGACTACCACCACATCGGTGCTGCTGAAGGACAAGTGGTGGAGAGCAGCCAGCGCGTGGGCACTCTCAAGCGCAGGAAGGATGCCATCACAGCAGTTCAGCTCGTAGGCGGCTGCCAAGGCCTCGACATCGCTGATTGCCAGCGCACGGGCCCTTCCTGACTTGACCAGATGGGCATGGAGCGGGCCGATACCCGGATAGTCCAAGCCCGCCGAAATGGAATAAGGCTCAATGATCTGCCCGTCATCGTCCTGCATCACCAGCGAACGGAAACCGTGGAGTATGCCCTCACGCCCTACGGTGAGGGTGGCGGCTGTCTGTCCGGAATGTATGCCCTTGCCCCCGGCTTCGGCATAGACCATCTGCACCGAATCGTCCTGCAGGTAATTCCATACGGTACCGGCGGCATTGCTCCCGCCACCAATGCAGGCTACCAGCCAATCGGGGCAGCTGCGACCTTCGGCTTCCTGGAGCTGCGAGCGGATCTCGGCACTGATGACAGACTGTAGTCTGGCCACAAGGTCGGGATAGGGATGCGGCCCCATGGTAGAACCAATGAGGTAGAAGGTGTCGGAAGGATGGCAACACCAGTCGCGCAACGCCTCGTTGCAGGCATCCTTGAGCGTACGGTTACCGCTCTCCACGGCCACGACCTCAGCGCCCAGCAGACGCATCTTCTCGACATTGGTGTGCTGTCGCTGCACATCGAGCGCACCCATATAGACGGTACAAGGCAGACCGAACAAGGCACAGACTGTGGCTGTGGCCACTCCATGCTGGCCTGCTCCAGTTTCGGCCACTATGCGCCGCTTGCCCATGCGGCGGGCCAGCAAGGCCTGACCGATGGCATTGTTGATCTTGTGCGCTCCGGTGTGATTGAGGTCCTCGCGCTTGAGATAGACGGTGCAACCGTGCAAACGGCTCAGGGCCTCCGAACGGTACAGGGGAGACGGTCGCCCCACATAGGTTTGGAGCAGGTGATGGTACTCGGCCTTGAAGTCGTCGCTATCGATAATCTTTCGGTAACCGATGCGCAACTCCTCAACACACTGCCGCAGTATTTCGGGTATATAGGCTCCGCCGTATGGGCCGTAGAAGCCTTGGTCTGTCACTTCGTAAGGATTCATAGGATGTATTTTTTACTGGTTCTTGCAATTGCCTGTTTCCAGGACTTCAGGCTGTTTCCGTCAAGAAGAGCAGACAGCCCCATATTTTAGGCTAATGAGTATATACGCTATGGAAAAGCGGGCTGCTGGACATGGGCTCGCCTGCGATGCCATACAAAGAAATCGGCGGCCCGTCCTCAGTAAGACAAGCCGCCGATTGTATCATAATCAACTATGGCATACTATTGGGATAGGTGAAGCCTGCTTACCACTGGAAGTTGTAAGCTACGCCACCAATACAGATTATTTGCACGATGTGAAAGCATAAATTCGACGATTCTTAATTCAACGTGGCAAATGTATGGCAAATTGCTCAATCAGAAAAATTTTTGACACTCTTTTTGTTATTTTTTTCTTTCATTCTTCCCCAAAGCACCTGTCGAAAGGAGGAAAGAGGGTTTAAAAGCTAAAGGAATAACATGCTGCTACGGGGCTGGCTGCGGCGCATAGACAGGAAGGATTGCGGCGCTGAGATGAAGCGGATTGCGGCACTGAAACGGGGTAATACCGTCTGTTATCGCGAACGTATTTTACCTACTCGGGAACAAGACAATATTACGTTGCCTGTGCCATGCAATGGGTTTTGCGTTCAGCCAAGGCTGATCGGTCGTAGGAATAGAATTTCTTGGCCTACTATATCTGCTTCTCAAACCGTTCAGCCAAGGCTGAACGCAAAAGTCACTTATAATGGAAATCCGGGCAGTGCCTTACATGCTTCGATTCACATCCTATTCTGGCCTCACCCAAGAGAATTTACAAGGCTGCGCCACACTGACATTCAGCCTGCACGCCCATTGATTGGCAAACACGAAAATTAATGGAGGCTACCGTCTCTACGGGCCTCCATTAACCAACACAAAAACTAAACTAGACTTAACTAAACTATTTGATAGCGTTATCTCTCGACAACTAAGTGGTGCAAATATAGAATAACAGCGCATTTAAAGCAAGGATTTGCGAAGTTTTCTTTGCAAAAACCGCTTATTTAACATTTATGTATGTTATACAACAGCAAATTATCTGCAATCACCATAGCGGCCATCGCCTCGACAACAGGTACGGCACGGGGCAATACGCAAGGGTCATGCCGACCGCGGGCCTGAAGCTTCACGGCATTTCCACAGACATCAACCGTTGACTGTTCCTGCAGCAAAGTGGCCACGGGCTTAAAGGCTACACGGAATACAATAGGCTGCCCGTTGCTCAAACCGCCTTGTATGCCGCCACTGTGATTGGTCAAGGTGGTAATGCCTCCCTGTCCATCGGGCACAAACACATCGTTCTGTTCGCTGCCTCGGGCTGTCACGCCGGAAAAGCCTTCGCCATATTCAAAGCCTTTTACGGCGTTAATGCCCAACATGGCCGCACCTAACTGGGCATGCAACTTGTCGAACACGGGTTCGCCCAAACCAACCGGACATCCTTCGATGACACAGGTGATGATGCCGCCAATGGTGTCGCCCTGGGCTTTCACCTCGGCAATGAGACGTGCCATTTCGTCTGCCTTCTCCGGATCCGGACAACGCACGGGGTTCTGCTCCGTCTGGCCCAGGTCGTAATCCTTGTATGTTCCCTTCAAGGCAACTGGACCCACCTGCGACGTATAGGCACTAATCCGTATGCCACTCTTGCTCAACAGCATCTTGGCAAAAGCGCCTCCCACCACACGGGAGATGGTTTCGCGCGCTGAGGTTCGTCCGCCACCCCGGTGGTCGCGCACGCCATACTTCAGCTGGTAGGTGTAGTCGGCATGAGAGGGGCGGAACACGTTGCGAAGATTGTCATAATCGGATGAATGTTGGTTCTCATTACGCACCAGGAACCCAATGGGACAACCTGTAGTAAGGCCCTCGAATACGCCTGAAAGCAGTTCCACCTGGTCGGATTCCTTACGCGAAGTGGTCAGGGCACTCTGGCCGGGACGGCGGCGGTTGAGTTCTGACTGAAGCAAGTCGAAGTCAACCTTGATTCCTGCCGGCATACCATCAATCACACCGCCAATGGCCGGACCATGGCTCTCACCAAATGTAGTCAGACGGAATATTTGTCCAAAGCTGTTCATCGTTACTCTAATTTTTTCTGACAAAAAGGGCATAAGGTCATGCTGTCACGTGCCCCCTCTAAGGAATCTGCGGCACACTATGACCCTCATGCCATGACCTTATGCCTTCAGTATGTAAACTGGCAGGACTTAATCCTGATGATGGCCGTGTTCGCCGCAGCAGCCTTCGCCATGATGATGATGGCCGCCACAGCACCCTTCGCCTTCACCATGATGATGATGGCCGCCACAGCATCCTTCGCCTTCGCCATGGTGATGATGGCCGCAACCATCTCCACAATCTTCACAACCACAGCCACAACCCTCACCGCTCATCATGTTGATCAGGCCTTGAATCTCTGCATTGGTCGCATCGCGAAGAGTGACTACACTGCCCTTGAAATGCAGGTCTTTGCCCGAAAGAGGATGATTCAAGTCGATGACCACTGTGTTTTCCTTGACTTCAAGTACCAAACCCTGGAACCGGTTGCCGTCTGCATTGACCAAAGGAAGCACAGCTCCGGGATAGACCATCTCCTTGTCGAAGTGACCGTTTACGCTGAACATCTGTTTGTCAAGTTCCAGCACATGTTCCTGCAAGTAGGGACCGTAGGCATCGTCCTGCTTCAGCACGAAGTCGAAGCTTTCTCCCTCCTTCAATGCCGTAATCTTTTCCTCGAAGCTGTCGAGTGCTACACCCATACCGCTGATGAACTGGAAAGGATGTTCGGCCGTGGCCTTTTCGACCAGCTCATGTATGCCTTTTTCATTGTCGACATATAACTCGTAAGCTACGGTAACGTACTTGTTGGTTTGTTGTTCCATGTTTGTTTTGTTTCGTTTTAGATGATTGTTATTGATTTCTACGCTTGTCGTGAACTCCTGCGAGACACTGCCGGGAGCGTCCTATATCCGACGCGCACCGCCAGACTGAGCATTTAAGCCAATTCGAGCGAGAGTTCCTTTTTCAACATAGCCAATGCGGCTGAACGACTCAGCAATTCGTTGAATTGCTCCAGTCTGCTGAAGGTCCGCTGCTGTCCATCCTCCTGTGCCTGTGTAAAACGCAGGATGATATAGTCGTTTCTGAGGTTGGTGCGCAAATAGTTCATCAGGTCTATCTGCTTGCTGCGCATGTATTGCTCGACCATGTTGTTTTCCACCATTACCTCAACCTCATAGTTGGACAACAGCTTGGGATTCATGTTGCGCATCCGTCCTGCTATGGCACTGTCTTCGCGAGGAAGTTGGTTGGCATAGCGATGCCAATAATACTGCAACGTATCTACCGTGAATGGCGTGGACAACTTCGCTGCCACAGCCGGCGAATAGCTCTCAGACGATTCAGCCACAACGGAGGCTGTGGACTGCTGCTGTGAGGGTCCTTGGTCCATCTGCTGACGCAGTGAGCGTACCGAAATGGTTTTGGCCACCATTCTTCCAGCAGCACGTGTGTTGTGCTGGGATGCAGCCAACTGCTCTGTCAGACTGGACACTGCGGCAGAAGCATTATTCGGCGTGTGGCCCTGAAGGGATGCATCCGGAATCTGCTGCCTTGTGGCTGTCGGGGCTGGCTGAGCAGCTTGCTGAGCCGGGGCAGCCTGCGCAACGCCCGTAGAGGCTGCCTGTGTGAATAGGGGTTTAAGTCTTCGTATAGGGCGACGCCCACACGAGGGGTCATCTTCACCGGTACACGCCTGAGCGACCTCTATAAGGGTCAACTCTACCAGCAGACGCTTGTTGCGTGACGTACGATAATTGATGTCACAGTCATTGCAAAGCTTTAATGCGCGATACAGAATCTTGGGCTGGCAGCGCTTGGCCTGTTCATGATAGCGTGTGCGTACCTGTTCACTCACATCCAGCAACGGCAAGGTCTGTGCATCACGGCTCATCAACAAATTGCGGAAATGCGAAGCCAAGCCACCCATGAAATAATTGCCTTCAAAACCACGCGACAATATGGTATTCAAGCGCAGCATGGCAGCAGGTATCTCGCCCTTGAACAATTCGTCGGTAATGGCGAAATACTGATCATAGTCCAACACATTGAGATGCTCGATGACCTTCTGATAGGTGATGTTTCCTTCACAAAAGCTGGCTATCTGATCAAAAATGGAAAGCGCATCACGCATACCTCCATCTGCCTTTTCAGCAATGACATGCAGTGCCTCTGTCTCGTAAGTAAAGTGCTCCTGCTCTGCAACATATTGTAGATGCCTTACCGTATCACCCACTGTCATACGGGCGAAATCATAGATTTGGCAACGACTCAATATCGTAGGTAGAATCTTGTGCTTCTCTGTCGTGGCCAAAATGAAAATCGCATGTGAAGGAGGCTCCTCAAGTGTCTTCAAAAACGCATTAAAGGCTGCCGAAGAAAGCATATGAACCTCGTCGATGATGAACACTTTGTATTTTCCTATTTGCGGCGGAATCTGCACCTGCTCAATCAGATCACGAATATCCTCGACAGAATTGTTGGAAGCTGCGTCCAGTTCATGGATGTTGTACGACCTGTTTTCATTGAAGGCGACACAACTTTCACACGCATTGCAAGCATCCCCATTGGGAGTGGGACTAAGACAATTTATAGTTTTCGCAAAGATGCGGGCGCAGGTGGTCTTTCCTACACCACGTGGGCCACAGAAAAGATAAGCATGGGCCAGCTTACCCTGTGCTATGGCATTTTTCAGCGTCACAGTAAGAGCCTGCTGACCAACTACCATGTCAAAACTGGCAGGACGATACTTCCGCGCTGAAACGACATATTTGTTCATCTTCAAAGGCATTTTTCGTTTATGATGCAAATGTACAGCAACCTGACCGCAACACAAAAGAAAAATGAAAGTTTTACACCCGCGATGCGGAGTGGGAAATAGAGCTATGGTTGTAGCCATCCATAGAGACCATAAAGAGCAGCAGATTGGTATAGAGAGCTATTGAGAGCGACTGATTCATATAGATGACTATCGACAACCCTGGCCGTCCCGGCCGCTGCAAGCCAAAAAAGCGTCCCTCCCCCGGATGACCGGAGAAG
>CAMBOH010000049.1 GCA_945869305.1 uncultured bacterium | reverse complement strand
AGCCCGCTCCTTAAACGCTTGTCAGCTACAAGTGAACACTTGCGAAACTTGAATTTTTTATGGTTTATCTTGACAGTCTTATGGGTCTCGGTGCGTTACATCTTGCCTCCGCCAGCCAGCTTGAGCAGGAATTTGCCGTATTGGTTCTTGGCCATGGGCTGTGCCAGTTCTCTGAGCTTTTCGGCCGTAATCCAGTGGTTTTTCAGCGCGATGCCCTCCAGGCAGCCCACTTTCAGTCCGGTTCGCTTTTCGATGACCTCGATAAAGGTGGAAGCTTCGCTCAGGCTGTCGTGTGTACCGGTATCAAGCCAGGCGAAGCCGATGCCCAGCGTCTGCACCATGAGCTGCTTGGCATCCAGGAAGTGCTGGTTGACCGTGGTGATTTCGAGTTCGCCGCGTGCCGAGGGCTTGATGCTTTTGGCAATCTGCACCACCTCGTTGGGATAGAAGTAGAGTCCCACCACCGCATAGTCAGACTTCGGTACAGCCGGTTTCTCTTCGATGCTCACCGCTTCGCCCTGTTCGTTGAATTCAACCACGCCGTAACGCTCGGGATCGTTTACGCGGTAGCCGAAGACAGTAGCCTTGCCATCCTCCTCAGCCGTGCGTACCGCTTCGCGCAGAATGTGCCCGAAGTTGCTGCCGTGGAAGATGTTGTCGCCAAGCACCAGACACACGCTGTCGTTGCCGATGAACTCTTCGCCGATGATGAATGCCTGTGCCAGCCCATCGGGCGAGGGCTGTTCGGCATATTCAAAGTGTACGCCGAAATCATCGCCGTTGCCCAGCAGCCGTTTGAAGCCGGGCAGGTCTTGGGGGGTGGATATGATGAGGATGTCCCTTATTCCGGCCAGCATGAGCACGGAGATAGGGTAATAGACCATGGGTTTGTCGAAGATGGGTATGAGTTGTTTGCTGACGCCTTTGGTGATAGGGTAGAGTCGGGTGCCGCTACCGCCGGCCAATACGATTCCTTTCATGTCTGATTTGTTTAAACCATAATGCATGCAATTCACCTTGCAAAGGTAGTGCAAGGCGAGCGTAGTGCAAAAGAAAAGCTGAAAGTTTTTCATTTTGCACTACCGAGCCGCCTATCGGACTCTAAGGTGGGCGATGACTCGGGCTTTACCCTTCCGGCTCCCTTGTCAGTCCACCCGCCTTCAATGGCGGTAGCCTGCCCGTTCCGGCCCTTATCTCGCCGTATGCCTGTCATGCTGCAGATAGCCTTTCAGCTTGGCCGACAACTTGCGTGCACCTTCTAAGCTCAGGTGGTCGGCATCGTAGAAATCATTGGCCCCGAATGTGCTGTCGGCGCGCCAGTCCAGATAGCGTACCGCGTGGTGTCTGTTTAAAAAGGAGCTTAGACGCTGCTGGGTGTCAGCCTCTTGCAGCGAGTCGATGGCTTCGCGGTAGGAGGGTCGCAGGGGGGTGGAGAGCAGGACCAGGCGGACACCGCGTGCTTGGCAGAACTGCGCCATGTGTTCCAGGTGCGCCACCCCTTCGGCTGCTGCGCTGAAGTCCGTATAGCGGTTGCGTTGTGCCGCTTCTGCTCCATTGTCCCAATGCACCGAACGTCGTTCGGTGCGGTATTCCAGTCCCTGGCCGTAGCGGCTCCACTGCATTTGGGGCTTCTCCCACAGGCTCTTCAGCTTTTCGCAGAAGGGCTTGAAGGCCGTACACTCCCAGTTGTACACGCTGAGCGGGCTGTGCAGGTCGCAGTCCATATAGAGGCGGTAGCGGTTGGCCAGATACCACTCGGAGGAACTCTCCAGCTCCTCATAGAGTGAGAAGTCGGAGATGGGCACAATGACAGTATGCAGTCGGTCGAAGGGGTAATGGTGCAGCAGGTAGTCGTCGTACTTCAGCGTTTGTGAGACCTGGGCAGCCGAGAAGGCGTGTGCGCCGAGCATTTCGGGACAGAGGCCGTAGTAGGTGTGCGAGCTGCCAAGCACCAGGACCTCCACTTCGCGGCTGTGCCTGCTCAGGTACGCGTGCTTGTGTTTTGAGGGATTGGGCATCGTGCGCACGTACACCTCGGCTGCAGCCAAGGGCAGCAGCAGGAGCAGCAGGAACAGCGGAATGCGCCAGGGAACGGGCAGCGTATGTGGTGGCATGTGCATGGGCGGGGAGCAGGAGTCAGAATTGGAAATAAATGAAGTCGGCCTGTTGGCCACCTCCATAGCAGACGGCAAAAATCAGGGCGTAATATACGGCCCAGCGCACGGCACGGTAGCGCAGGCAGCCTGTACCTTTAAAGTCAAGCCCATGCTGACGGTGGCGCATCACCCATTCGACTGACAGGACAAAGAGCACGGGGTAGAGGGTGGAGAAGCCGCCATAGGGCGTGTGTGGCTGTACGTCGGTAACCATGCGCTGCAGGCGGTCGAAGGCCGTGCCCAGACTCTCGGAGCGGAAAAACACCCAGCCTGTGCACACCAGCACAAAGGTGGAGCCCATTTGCCATACCTCATGCCACGAGGGCAAGCGTCGGCCGGCGTCGGAGGGTGGTGTGGCTGCGTGCGGCTTGTCTCGCTTGCCGATGAGGGGCAGGAAACAACAGGCGTGAAACAGTCCCCACACCACAAAGGTCCATGCAGCTCCGTGCCACAGGCCGCTCAGCGTGAACACGATGAAGGTGTTCAGAGCCTGGCGCGTGCGGCTGCAGCGCGAACCGCCCAGCGGAATATACACGTACTCCTTGAACCATTGCATGAGCGAGATGTGCCAGCGTCGCCAGAACTCGGCGATGTCGTGGGCAAAGTAGGGCACGTTGAAGTTTCGGGTGAGCCGTATGCCAAACAGGCGGGCTGTGCCGACAGCAATGTCGGAGTAGCCCGAAAAGTCGCCGTATATCTGCATGGCAAACAGCACCGTGGCCATCAGTAGGTCTGTACCGTCGCTCTGCGGATTGCCGTAGACGGCCTGTACGATGGGGGCACAGCGGTCGGCCAGCAGCATTTTCTTGGCAAAGCCCCATAGCATCTGTCTCAGCCCGTTCACCCAGTCGCCGTAGGTGGCATGGCGCGGAGCCAGCATCTGTGGCAGCAGGTTGGATGCTTTTTCGATGGGACCTGCCACCAACTGCGGGAAGAAACCGACAAAGGCGGCATAGGCCACTGCATCGCGGCAGGCTGGCAGTTGGCGGCGGTAGACGTCGGCCACGTAGCTCAGCGTCTGGAAGGTGTAGAAGCTGATGCCTACCGGCAGGATGATCTGCCACACGGGCAGGGAAGACTTCAGACCGAAAAGTCCCAGCAGGGTGTTTGCGTTTTCGGCAAAAAAACCGTAATACTTGAACAGCCCCAATATGCCTAAGCAGAGCACGGTGCAGGCTGTGAGGACGGCTTTCGCACGGCGGCGGTGGCCGCGACAGGCATCAATGGCCATTCCTCCTGCATAGCCCACACAGGTCATGCCGATGATAAGGCCCAGGAAGCGCACGTCCCACCAGGCATAGAACACATAGCTGGCCAGCACCAGCAGCACGTTTTGCAGGGCGGGCTTGCGTGCGGTGAGCTGGTACAGCAGCCATACGCAGGGCAGGAACAGCAGGAAGTCGTAGGAGTTGAACAGCACGGGCGTTTCTGAAAAAAAGCCGGACCTACGCGGGGTAGTTCCGGCTTGTAAAAGTCCTTGTCAGAAGAATGCAGGTTATGCTTTAGCAGTGGCTTCGGCTTCAGCGGGAGCTTCAGCTTCGGCAGCGGCAGCGGCGGCAGCGGCTTCGGCTTCAGCCTTGGCAGCGGCAGCGGCAGCCTTCTTTTCAGCCACCTTCTCAGCAATCTTTTCGTTGACTTTCTTTTCTGCTTCCAGACGTGCGCTGGCGGCAGCCTTCTTGTCGGCAGCCTTCTTGTCGGCAGCCTGGTTGGCCTTGGCGGCCTTTTCCTGCTTCCAGGCTTCAAACTTGGCCTGTGCAGCAGCTTCGTCAAATGCGCCCTTACGTACACCGCCGTTCAGGTGCTTCATCAGCAGCACGCCTTCGCGCGACAGGATGTTGCGTACGGTGTCTGTGGGCTGTGCGCCGTTCTCCAGCCAGTAGAGTGCGCGTTCAAACTTCAAATCTACTGTGGCAGGATTGGTGTTGGGGTTGTAGGTACCAATCTTCTCAGTAAATTTACCATCACGTGGTGCTCTTGCGTCGGCGATAACGATGCTGTAGAAAGCGTAACCCTTACGGCCATGACGCTGCAATCTGATTTTAGTTGCCATTTGTTTTTTGAATTAAAGAGGTTTGAATGAGGCCGCTATCTCGTAACGGCGGCGCAAAAGTACAGCTTTTTATCGGAATGCGCGCACGATAGGCAGAAAAAAGTGTGATTTTCCTGCCGTATTGGGGCTGCATTGGCCACCCGGCCCTGGTCTTGGGCGCACAGGGAGGCCTTGCCGGGCCGCACGGGATGGTAGGATAGCCACTCTTTCCCTGCGGCGGTCTCACCGTTCGGGAGCCAGAGGCAGGCTGTCTGCCATTAAGCCCTGAGTGTGAGCAGGCCGCGGAGCTTTTCGTTGAAGGCTGTTGCCTGTATGAGTTGCTCCAGGGTCAGGTGCATGCGGTAACGCCAGTACTGGTTGGGGTTGGCTGGCACGTTGATCTGCTCCCGTTCGGGATGCTGGCTGCGCAGGGTGGGCGAGATGGCCAGCAGGTCCTGCAAGGCCAGCAGGCAGAGCATCGAGGGCGACTGGATATGGCGGCTGATCACCTCCTCACACACTTCGGGTGTGGCCTCTTCGGGTGCGGTACCTTCGTGTCCCAGAGCGTCGTGCCAGAAAGCCTGCGTCTGTTCCCGGTTTTCTGTCCACCACAGGCGCAGGGGCGGCATGTCGTGGGTAGCTATGGTGGCCACGCTCAGATACGGGTTGTTTTCCAGCCGGCCGAAGCGCACGCCGTACTCCTTGGGCATGCGCTGTATTTCGAGCGACAGGATACCCAGTCTTTGCAGCACGCCCTTCACCGAGGCTGGCACCATGCCCAGGTCTTCGGCACACGGCAGCATGCCCTCGCCGTTCAGCGGATAGAGTGTCAGGGACGGTGTCTCGGCGTCGCGGCTCTGCGTCACGATGGGAATCTTCTTCATGGCCTCGTCGGCCCAGAACTGGTTGTGGCGGTTGTAGTAGAAGTCGTCGTGCAGCCGGTTGAAGGCTTGCTTGTCGCTCTCGCCGAGTGTGCCGAACACCCGTGTGAGCTGCGCCGCTATGCGCGGGTGGTAGCATTCCGGTTTGTCGGTATCGGGCAGGAAGAGCACTTCGGCCACCGTGTCGAGCAGCATCTCCCGCAGCGGGCCTTCGGGCACGTGGCTCTCTATGTTGCGCTGCGACAGCCAGGCATCGTGCAGGGTGTAGCCGTCTCCTTCCTTGGCGAAGTAGCGTTGCAGCAGTACGGGGCCGTGGGCCGCAATGAGCTGTTGCATCCTTTCTTCCGTCACATAGGGCTTGCTGTACCGTTTCAGCGAGGGCTGGAAGCCGGAGTGGCGTATCTCCTCTTCCGTCAGGGGCAGTGCGGGGCGGAAGTGGCCCAACACGCCGTAGATCTGCGGCGAGGGTATTTCCCAGATGCGGAAGAAGCCCAGCACGTGGTCAATGCGGTAGGCATCGAAGTAGTGCTGCATGTGTGCCAGACGGCGTCGCCACCACAGGTAGCCGTCCTTGGCCATCTCTTCCCAATTGTAGGTGGGGAATCCCCAGTTCTGTCCGTGTACGGCAAAGTCATCGGGGGGCGCGCCAGCCTGTCCGTCGAAGTGGAACAGGCGGCCGTCGTGCCAGGCCGGCACGCTGTCGGGACATACGCCAATCGGGATGTCGCCTTTGAGCAGTACGCCCAGGCGGCGCGCTTCGCTGTGAACCTCCAGCATCTGCTTGTGGAGCAGGAACTGCATGAAGGCATGGAAGTGCTGTTCGGCGGTGAGGTCGGGAGCAGCTATGTCTTGGCTGTCGGCCTTGTGGGGCCATGCGCGGAAGTTTGCCGTGCCGAAGTGGTCGCGCAGGGCGCAGAAGCGGGTGTAGGGTTCCAGCCAGTGTGCGTTGTCGCTGGCAAAGTCCTTGAAGGCGGCGCTTTTCAGCGTGGCCGCTCCCAGCTCGGCATACAGCGCGCGGGCAAATTCCATTTTCAGTCTGAAGGTGCCCTCATAGTCCAGTTCGGGCAGTTCGTTCAGCGGTACGGCCCGTTCGGCACACAGGCCATAGGCCTTGCTCTGCTTCCAGGCCCGGGGGTCGAGGTAGATCGGATGGAGTGCAAAGACCGATATGCCGTTGTAGGGGTAAGAGTCGTGCCAGGTGCCGCTGCGTGTCGTGTCGTTGATGGGCAGCAGCTGCACGGCTTTCAGCCCGGTGTCGGCCGCCCAGCGCACAAAGAGCTTGAGGTCGCCGAAGTCGCCCACGCCAAAACTGCCCTTGCTGCGCAGTGAGAACACGGGCACCACGCAGCCGGCTCCCTTCCAGCCCGGCAGGTCCATGCGCGGGCTTTCGTCCTGGCGCACGACCGACGACGTCGCCGGAATCCACTGTGTGGCCAATGTGCGGTTGTCGCCACCTTCCCACACCACCTTTTCGGGATTCAGCGGGTCGAGCAATATATATTTATAGGTAGTGCCGCGTTCGAAGTCGGCCCGGGTGAGCGGCAGACACCACTCGTAGGTGTCGGTGCGTTGCAGCAGCCTGGCCTTGCGCGGGTTCCATTCGCCCCATTCCTGTCCGCTGCCCACCACGGCCCATTTCAGTCCGTCGGCAGGCGGCAGGGCGTGCAGCAGGAGCAGGCACGAGGCCGACTGCGGAGCCATGTGGAGACTGTCTCCCCCCCGGGGCTGCATGATGCAGCGCGAAAAGGCAATGCGGTGGTACAGCGAGGGCAGCGACTGGTTGGCCCAGGTGTCGGCAAAGAACACCTCTGAGCGGTGGTTAAAGTGGAACATGCGCCAGCTGTTCGGTTCCGTGCGCAGTGTCCTGCCTTCGTCATCGGTCACGATGTAGGCGTGCCTCAGGTGTCGGGCACTGTCACCTATTTGCAGCGATGTGTTCCAGAAGTTGCCGTCAGTCGTTTCGAGCGGAGTGCGTACGGTCCGGCCTCCGTCTACCGAGTAAACCACTTCGATGTGTTCGCCCCACCGCGTGTGGTAGTCTATTTCAAAATGTATGGTTTTCACGTGTCAAGGTTTTATTGGGGGGGAAACTGAGCTTTCGCATCCTTTTGCTCATAAGCCCACGGGCGGTAAATGTAGAAATAAAATGCGACACGCCAAGTGCACGGCAGATAAAAGTGCAAAAAAATATGCTTTCGTAAAAAATGAGCGCAAAACTTTTGGAAGAAAACAGCCGCCTGCTTACTTTTGCAGCATCATACAGGCTGTACCGGTTAGATTGGGATACTCATCAATAATTACTTGAAAACCGAGATCAGTTAGTCTGTTCAATGGCGTGCCGATATGCGTTGCATCCGTAGCGTAGGGTCGGATTACAGAGACTCACTAACCCTCAAATCTTATTCGCTCGGAGTTTCATCACATCACCGGTGCAGCCTTTTTTCTATACCAACCTCATCCCCCTCAAGAGAACATGCAAAACGGCTTTATCAAAGTAGCGGCCGGCATACCCTCAGTGAGCGTGTCAGACTGCGCCTACAACATCAGGCAAATCGAGAATATGATGGCCAGGGCCGATGGCATGGGAGCTGAAATCATCTGCCTGCCCGAATTGTGCATCACCGCCTACACCTGTCAGGACCTGTTCAGGCAGCAGCTGCTGCTCGACGAGGCCGAGGCCTCCCTGCTCAAGCTCATGGAGTTCAGCCTGGGCCTCAACATCACCGCCCTGGTAGGTGTCCCCATCTCCTTCGAAAACAAGCTCTTCAACTGTGCGGCAGTCATTCAGAAGGGCAAGATCTACGGACTTGTACCCAAGACCTACCTGCCCAACTACATGGAGTTCTACGAGCAGCGCTGGTTCACCTCGGCCCAGGTCCTGGGAGAGGGTAGGGAAGTGCACTTCTGCGGCCAGACCGTCCCGCTCGGCAGCCGCCAGCTCTTCACCACCTCCCACTGCACCTTCGGCATCGAGATCTGTGAAGACCTCTGGGCGCCCATCCCCCCCAGCAGCCACCTGGCCCTGAGCGGTGCCGACATCATCTTCAACCTCAGTGCCAGCAACGAGCTGATAGGCAAGAACGACTACCTGCGCAGCCTCATTGCCAACCAGAGCGCGCGCCTGATTGCCGGCTACGTGTATGCCGGGAGCGGCTACGGCGAGAGTACGCAGGACCTCGTGTTCAGCGGCCGGGCCTTCATCTGCGAAAACGGCCACATGCTGGCCGAGGCCGAACGCTTCTCGATGACCGAACAGATTGTGTGCAGCGAAATCGATGTAGAGCGCCTGCGCATGGAACGCAAGGTCAACACCACCTATACCGCTGCCCTCAGTTCGCAGAGCCAGTCTGCGCCATGCCGCATAGCAGAACTCGAAGCCGTCAGCACCCACGTGCCGTTTACCCTCACACGCAGGGTCGACCCCCATCCCTTTGTGCCTTCGGGCAGCGACCTCGACGAGCGTTGCGCCGAAATACTCAGTATGCAGAGCCAGGCACTGGCGCGCCGCATAGAGCACACGCACGCCAAGACCGCGATAGTGGGCATAAGCGGCGGGCTCGACTCTACGCTGGCCTTGCTGGTCACGGTCCACGCTTTCGACCTCCTGAAGCGTGACCGTCGCGGCATCGTGGGCATCACCATGCCCGGTTTCGGAACGACCGACCGCACCTACACCAATGCCGTGAACCTCATGAAGGAGCTGGGCGTCACCATCCGCGAAATCAGTATCGCCGACGCCGTGACCCTCCACTTCCGCGACCTGGCCCACGACATCAACAACCACGACCTTACTTATGAGAACGCGCAGGCACGCGAGCGCACGCAGATACTTATGGATGCTGCCGGACAGATGGAAGGCTTTGTCGTGGGCACGGGCGACCTGAGCGAGCTGGCATTGGGATGGGCCACCTACAACGGCGACCACATGAGCATGTACGGTGTCAATGCCTCCATCCCCAAGACCCTCGTGCGCCACCTTGTGCGTTGGGCTGCCGACAACATGGCCGATGAGGCCAGCCGCACCACCCTGCTCGACATAGCCGACACGCCCATCAGCCCCGAGCTCATTCCCGCCGACGAAGAGGGAAACATCATCCAGATAACCGAGGACCTGGTGGGCCCCTACGAGCTCCACGACTTCTTCCTCTACCACACGCTGCGTTTCGGCTTCCGTCCGTCCAAGGTGTTCTGGCTTGCCTGCCGCGCCTTCGATGGCAGCACCTCTGGCACGGCCTATGCCCCCGAGGTCATCTACAAGTGGCTGCGCGTGTTCTACAGGCGCTTCTTCTCCCAGCAGTTCAAGCGCTCCTGTATGCCCGACGGGCCCAAGGTGGGCAGCTGCTCGCTGAGCCCCCGCGGCGATTGGCGCATGCCTTCCGATGCGAGCAGTGAAGCTTGGATGCGCGACCTCGATGCGATCGGCGATGCTTTTTAGGCCGCTGCTTCCTTAACTCGTCCCAAATCGGTTTCCGCAAAACTAAACAAATTTTACCCCTGCATGGTTTCCTCTTAAAAAAGAGCAATGCAGGGG
Source organism: uncultured bacterium (assembly GCA_945869305.1). Classification (GTDB taxonomy): domain Bacteria; phylum Bacteroidota; class Bacteroidia; order Bacteroidales; family Bacteroidaceae; genus Alloprevotella. Next base: position 5,841 of record CAMBOH010000049.1, on the reverse strand, counting down.
CATTTTTTTACGCTAAGGAGGAACAGTGAATAGGTGCTTTTGTACATTTGCACCCAAAGCAGCCCCCCAGGGGGCGGATATGCTTCTCCATAAGTAGCAAACAACCATATATAATACAAGCGTTTTATCTCGATCATGAAAAGAAACCTACTGCCCGTGTTGGCTCTCGCCCTGTGCATGGCCTTCACTTGTGAAAAACCCACCGCCACTGCAGCGGCTCCGCAGAACCCCATTGACCTCACCTATGCCGCCGAAAACGCAGTCAATTCCGTTGTCTACATCAAGGTCACCGTCAACTCCCGCACCCAGACCATCCAGTATAGTGACCCCTTTGAGGATTTCTTCGGCGACTTCTTCGGCCGTGGAGGCGGAGGCCAGCAGCAGCGCAAGATACAGACCCCCAAACGCACAGGGGCCGGCTCGGGAGTCATACTCACCGCCGATGGCTACATCGTCACCAACAACCATGTCGTGCAGGATGCCGATGAACTCACCGTCAAGCTCAACGACAACACAGAATACAAAGCCCGCATCATCGGTCTCGACAAGACCACCGACCTTGCCCTCATCAAGATAGAGGCCGAGGGCCTGCAGCCCATCAAGGTGGCCAATTCCGACGACCTCAAACTCGGTGAGTGGGTACTCGCAATCGGCAATCCCTTCAGCCTTACCTCTACGGTGACAGCAGGCATTGTCAGTGCCAAGGCCCGTTCGCTGGGTGCCACGCCGGGCAGCATCGAGAGCTTCATTCAGACCGATGCAGCCATCAATCCCGGCAACTCGGGCGGTGCGCTCGTCAACGCACGCGGCGAACTGGTAGGCATCAACGCCATGCTCTATTCCCAGACGGGTTCCTATGCCGGCTACGGCTTTGCCATCCCCACCTCCATCATGAACAAGGTGGTCGACGACCTCAAGAAGTACGGAACCGTGCAGCGCGCACTGCTCGGCATCTCGGGCTCCGACGTGTCGGCCTACATCGATGGCCAGCGCGACAAGGGCAACGAGGTTGACCTCGGCACCGTCAACGGAATCTATGTGGCCGAAGTCAGTGCCGACGGAGCTGCCGCCGCAGCCGGACTCAAGGCAGGCGATGTCATTACAGCCATCGACGGCAAGGCCATCGAAAAGTTCGGACAGCTCCAGGAAATCCTCGTCAACCACCGTCCTGGCGACAAGGTCACCGTAACCTACCTGCGCGACCGCAAGCAGCACACCGCCCAGCTCACCCTGCGCAACATCCAGGGCACGACATCTGCAGTGCAGAACCTCGACAGCGAATCGATGGGTGCAGCCCTCCGTCCGCTGACCGACAAGGAGAAGTTGCAGCTCAACCTGCCCTACGGCCTCGTCGTTTCGGCCATCCGCGACGGCAAGATGAAGGATGCCGGACTCACCAAGGGGCTCGTCATCATGAAGGTCAACGACCAGGAAATGCGTACCATCGACGACTTCGAGGAGGCTGTCAAGGCTGCCAACCTCAGCCCCGACCGCGTGCTCTGGATTCGCGCCAAGACGCAGAGCGGCATCAACAAGTCGTTTGCCGTCGAGCTGGCCGATGACGAGGAAAAGAAGAAATGATGCTCCGCAGCATGGCGGCATCCTGCCCGCTATTGGCAAGCAGCGTAGCACACACAATATATATACAGGGTTATAGTAATCAAGGTGATTCACTCCCGGCCAGGTTTCAGGACCTGAGCCGGGAGTCTTTTGATACGGTCGTATTGGCAGACCTATTTCAAGCGACGGTGCACTGGGAGAGCAGGCATCCTGCCTGCTTTTGCCGTTGAAGCAGGCAGGATGCCTGCTCTCCCAGTGCCTTGAACGCTTGAAGACGGCAGGGCAATCGTCCATGTCCTCATCGAAACTCAAAAGGATTGAAACGGGTTGTCAGACGCAGTTCCGAATAACTTCCGATGATGAATGACACGCCCTTTATATACGCACTTTTTATAGCCGTAAAAATCGTTCAACCCTTCAGCCAACCCTTCATTCTTATTGATATTCAAGAGGAAACAGGCTGAAGGGTTTTGTTTTCAAACCCTTCAGGAAGGTTCAGCCACCCCTTCAGCTTTTGGGGAACGAAAATGACCGCGAATGGTCGTAAGGGCACGCTTGAAGTAGGGGCAACGAGCGTTCAAAGCACGTCCTAAAAGGGCAACGAGCGTTCAATGCGCGCCCCGAAGGGGCAACGAGCACATAGCCCAGGGCATCGCCCTGGGTAGAATGAGGCGATAAAGTGCGCCCTGCAAGGGCAAAAGCGTCTCTATACATCGCTTGTCTCCTAACGCTTTTGCCCCTTCAGGGCGCATTTGCGGCGGTCAACTTACCCAGGGCGATGCCCTGGGCTAAGTGCTTATTGGGCTTTCAGCCCGCTCCTTGAACGCCTGTTGCCCTTTTAGGGCGTGCCTTGAACTGGGCTTGTTGACCACAAGTGAATGCTTGCGAAACTTGACTCCGATTAATTTCCGAATATGTTCCGATGATGAATTACTGCCTGCGGTTCAGGCGCACCACGGCATAGCGGTTGCCAGCCTCCGTGTGCGTACGCCTCAGGCCGATGCGGCGGAGCGTACGCCCCATACGGGAGATGGTCACGCCCTGCAACGCCTTGGGCGAATGCGTCTTCATCGTCTCGAAGATTTCGCCGGCCGAGAGCCACTCGGTCGAGGCATCGTCCGGCGAGGAGGCACACGCAAAGATCCGGGCGAAGGTGTCCTGGAGCGGCGACTCACGGTAGAACTGCGCATTGTGGCGCTCTATCTGAGCCTCCTCCTCCTTCGAGAAAATGACAGGCTCGCCCGCCGCAATCTCTGCCAGCAGCTGCGCGTAGAGCTGCTCGTGGGGCACCCGCACGGCACCCACGTACTGTGTCACCATCTGGCAGTAGAAGCGGCGCGAGCCCGTGGGGTCGGTGAGCAGTTCGGCGAAGTTGCTCGTGCCGATGAACGAGGCCGTGCGCCTCTGTATGAAGGAGCTGCGGCCGTGCGGACGGCGCAGCGTCACCTCGGTCAGCTGCATGAGGTTCTTCAGCGTGCCCATCTGGCGTTCGCTGTAGCGGTCGAACTCGTCCATGTTGATGAGCGCCATGGTGGCGAGCCGCTGCTCGGCATGGCTCTCCGCGTGGATGTCGTACTTGTCGAGATAGTAACGGCGCAGCACGGGCGGAAGCAGTGAGCGGCAGAAGGTGCTCTTGCCCAGGCCCTGCCGCTCGCTCACGAGCAGCGGGGCCAGCTGGTTCTGGAACACGCAGGTGTCTGCGCCTCCGCCCAGCCAGCCGCTCACCATGGCACGCATCCAGCGGCGGAAGACCCACGCCCACTGCGCGTCGGGACTCACCTGCCGGGCCACTTCGCCGACATAGTCGTGTCCGTCCCACGCCGGCAGCCCCTCAAGGTAGTGGCGCAGCGGATGGTAGGCCTCCACCTCGGCCGAGAAGAGGTAGCAGTCCACCCAGCTGCGGTAGCACTGTGGCAGGCGGTTCTGCACCGTCATCACGAGTGAGTTGTGGCTGCGTTCGTCGAGCGGCCTGAAGTCCGCCTGTCCGTCGGCCACGGGGCGCAGCTCGATGTTGTTGTCGAGCTCGTTGTAGCGGAGCTGCCAGTGGCTCTGCACCACCTGCCTGATTTCCTCGGGACGTATGGTGTGGAACCGTCTGCGTCCCTCCGCGCCCTTCCGGGCGTTGGCCTTCAGGCGCGCGACAACCTTGCGGAATGCCTCCCGCGCCAGCTCAAAAAACTGTTTCACTGAAAGGAGCACCTTCTGCGTCTTGAGGCGACTCCACAGGCGGCCTACGATGGTCCGCCACAATTGTACGAGTGTCTTTCTCATATGGGTAAATGATGAATAAGGAATGTTTTAATGGATGATGGGGGCCACGCCGATGCCACGGCCAGCCCGCCCCGAGGGGGTGTTTGGAGACAAGCGTTAGGAGACAAGCGTTAGGAGACCAGCGTTTATAGAGACGCTTTTGCCCCTTCAGGGCGCATTTGCGGCGGTCAACCAACCCAGGGCGATGCCCTGGGCTATGCGCTCGTTGCCCCTTCGGGGCGCACCTTGAACGCTTGTTGTCCTTTTAGGGCGCATTTGCGGCGGACTACCTACCCAGGGCGATGCCCTGGGCTATGCGCTTGTTGGGCCTTCAGCCCGCTCCTTGAACGCCTGTTGTCCTTTTAATGCGCACCTTGAACTGGGCATGTTGACCACCATTGGATAACAAGCGTTCAGGGCACGCCCCGAAGGGGCAACGAGCACTTAGCCCAGGGCATCGCCCTGGGTAGATATGAGGCGATAAAGTCGCCCTGAAAGGGCAAAAGCGTTAGGAGACAAGCGTTGTATAGAGACGCTTTTGCATAAGATTGGCTGCGCTCGGCATAGCTCAAGCAAGCTTGGCTTTGCTCTCACTTGCACAATCTTTGCCCCTTCGGGGCGCACCTATGCTGCACTTCGGGCGCAATGGTGCTTATGCGCCTACAAAGTTATAAAAATCCCCTGAAATGACGGGTGGGTGTCGCCGATTTTTTTTGCCGCCTTTCTCATTTTCTTCTTCGTTGTCGCCCATCGCACCATGCGCCCCGGCATCCCCTAACAAAGCCAGCCCTTGTTCTTCCTGTCCCAGCCTTAGGCGCGCCCACTCCACCGACTGGAAAAACAAGTCCGGGACTTGTTGGGCCAATCCATAGAAGGGGCTGAGCTACGGTTTTGGCTGAACCATCCTGAAGGGTTTGAAAACAAAACCCTTCAGCCTGTTTCCTTCTGAAACTCAACGATGATGAAGGGTTGGCTGAAGGGTTGAACGATTTTGACAAGAGTAAAACACACGTATATATAGGGTGGATAGAGCCGTTTTTCGGAGTCGGTTGTAACTCCGACATCCCGCTCGGCCTGATTCATTGTACGCCCTGTTGCGTAAGACAGGCTGTGCTCATCCAAGCAAAGGTGGTCGGTCCAGCTGTCAGGGTATGGGCCTGTCGGGCGGAGATGGGTTGCATAAGCCCCGGACAGCAGGACGCAGAACGACAGGCAGGGTGGGCGAGAGGCAGTTTGGGCAGGTCAGATGATAGGCATTCTGGGGACCGTAAAAGCGAGGTGAGAGGGCGTGGCAGGTCCAAACCTGGGTGAAAAGGGGCCAAAATGCAGCGCCCGAAACACTTTTTCGCCCAAAAATTTGGTCATTCCAAACGTTTCCACTACTTTTGCACTCGCAAACACGACAAGACGGTTTGCAATCCATACGGGTAAGTGCTGTACGGCCAGCTCCCTTCGAATCCTCCAGGGCTTGACCGCAGCAAAGGTAGTTGGTTGTAGCGGCGCGATGCAGTGAGCTTACCCACCCGCCTCTTTAGCTCAGTTGGCCAGAGCACGTGATTTGTAATCTCGGGGTCGTTGGTTCGAATCCGACAAGAGGCTCTTGATTGAGGAAGTCGAAAGGCTTCCTCTCTTTTTTATGTCTATGCCGGTCGGGGGATGGGAGCGAGGCCGGCAGAAGAGATGGGTGTCCCGCGGTAGTCGGAGACCAGCATCGCTCACGCCATTCCCAAAATTCAAAGCCAGCCTTTTCTGAAGAATAGTAATCTTTTCCGCTGGCCAACTCCACCTTCTCTGTATCCTCCTTCCATCCTCTTTCGTCCCCTTCCAGCCCTCCGAAATCCCCTTTCACCCTTCTTTTTATCATAAACTTCATTAAACTTACCCCCCCAATTAGCTAATATGTGTTTTTATTTCTATATTTGCCGCGTCGAAGAATTTTGCACCATCCATTAAAAAAAGGGAAGTGCAGGTGAGCGCAAAAGCCAGGCTCGTCCCAAGCTCTTCGCCGAGCGCAGCCAACCTTGTTCCGAA
>CAMBOH010000048.1 GCA_945869305.1 uncultured bacterium | reverse complement strand
AAAAGTAGTGCAAGGCGAGCGAAGTGCAAAAGAAAAGCTGAAAGATTTTCATTTTGCACTGCCGAGCCGTAGCCCTCCGCCACGCGTACCCATGCGCCGAAGGACTGCAATGAAGGCCCGCATGGCGGTTTCGGCGGGGACGTCCCATGGGCCAGCATGCAAGAAAACCGAAAATATCTGACGAAATGTTTGCTGTTATGAAATAAAGCCTTACTTTTGCTGCCGTGAACCCTTAACGACAAACCTTATGTTGGCAAACGCATGCTTCTTTTACGGTTTTTACTTTTACTTTGCCGGACAAGCGAAGCGGGATGTCGTATGCCAAACATACTGAACTGAAAATATTGAACGAAATCCCGCTTCCCGACCTAAGGAGGCGGGTTTTCTTTTTCATGCAAAGAATGAAACAGATTGCGATACAGGGCATCCGCGGCTCGTTCCACGACATTGCGGCCCACCAGTACTTCAGCAACGACGAAGTGGAGCTCATCTGCTGCGACACCTTCGAGCAGATATTCCAGGAGATGCGCGACGACTATTCGCGTCTCGGACTGATGGCCATTGAGAACACCATTGCCGGAAGCCTGCTGCACAACTACGACCTGCTGCGCGAGAGCGGCATGACCATTGTAGGCGAACACAAACTGCACATCGAACACAGCATCATGTGTCTGCCCGAAGACGACTGGGACACCCTCACCGAAGTGAACTCCCACCCCGTGGCCCTGATGCAGTGCCGTGCCTTTCTCGACAAGCATCCGAACATGAAGGTGGTCGAAGTGGGCGACACGGCCGGCGCAGCCGAGGAAATCAGCCGCAAGCATCTGCGCGGACACGCCGCCATCTGCCACGCCGGAGCAGCCCCGCTCTACGGGCTCAAGGTGCTCGAACAGGGCATTGAGGACAACAAGCACAACTTCACCCGCTTCCTGATGATGTCTGACCCGTGGTCGGCCGACAAGCTGCGCGACCTTCACCACACCACCAAAAGCAGCATCGTCTTTGCCCTGCCCCACGAAGAAGGCTCGCTCTCACAGGTGCTCAGCATCTTTTCGTTCTACAAAATCAACCTGACCAAAATACAGTCGCTGCCCATCATCGGGCGCGAGTGGGAATACCTTTTCTATGTGGACGTGTCGTATGATGACTACGTGCGCTACCGTCAGAGCATCGATGCCGTGCGTCCGCTGATTCGCGAACTGAAAATACTTGGAGAATATGCAGGAAAATAACCCCGCCATACAGCCTGCCGACCGCCTGCAGCAGGTACAGGAATACTACTTCTCGCGCAAGGGCAAGGAGGTGGCGCGCATGAATGCCGAAGGGATGGACATCATCTCGCTGGCCATCGGAAGTCCCGACATGCCGCCTTCGGCCGAAACGGTACAGACGCTGTGCCGCGAAGCCGCCAAGGACGATGCCCACGGCTACCAGCCCACCGCCGGCATCCCACAGCTGCGCCAGGCCATGGCCCACTTCTACGCCCGGTGGTTTGGCGTGGAGCTCAATCCCGACACCGAAGTCCAGCCGCTCATCGGATCGAAGGAGGGCATACTCCACACGACGCTGGCCTTTGTGAATCCCGGCGACAAGGTCCTCGTGCCCAACCCGGGCTACCCGACCTACACCTCCCTGTCAAAACTGCTGGGCTGCCACATCGTCAACTACAACCTGCGGCCCGACAACGGCTGGCAGCCTGACTTCGACGAGCTGGAAAGCCTCGACCTGCAGGGCGTGAAGCTGATGTGGTGTAACTATCCGAACATGCCGACCGGCGCACCCGCCCGCCGCGAGACCTACGAGAGGCTGGTGGACTTTGCCCGCCGACACGGCATCGTGGTGGTGAACGACAACCCCTACAGCTTCATTCTCGGCCACGACCACCTGAGCATCCTGCAGGTGCCGGGCGCCAAGGATTGCTGCATAGAGTTCAACTCGATGAGCAAGAGCCACAACATGCCGGGCTGGCGTGTAGGTATGCTGGCCTCCAACGCGCAGTTCGTGAGCTGGATTCTGAAGGTGAAGAGCAACATTGACTCGGGCACCTTCCGCCCCCTGCAGCTGGCTGCCGCCCAAGCCTGCCACAACACCGACGCCTGGCACGAAGAGGCCAACGTTGCGGTCTATGCGCGCCGGCGCAAGCTGGCCGGAGAGATCATGGATGCCCTCCACTGCACCTACGACCCTGCGCAGGTGGGCATGTTCCTCTGGGGACGCATCCCCGACCGCTATGCCGAGGTGGAGGAGCTCACCGAGGCCGTGCTTCACCGCGCACGCGTATTCCTCACGCCGGGCTTCATCTTCGGCTCCAACGGCGCACGCTACATCCGCATCTCGCTCTGCGCCAAGGAGGAGAAGCTGGCCGAAGCCCTCGACCGCATCCGCCAAGCCGCCGACAGCCTTCGTTAAGCCGGATGCACAAAAAGCAATGACTCGGCACTTAGGTCTCCCCTGAGCGTCATCTGGTTTCGCCCGCCCTGTCCCACCAACACAGACCCACGCCGGGCAAGCCACATTCACTGACCCGACATCAATCATAACACCATCTATCATATGGAACTTAATCTTTCTCCCCTGAACCTGCTCGGCGAAGAAGCCGACGCCAAACGTCCCTTGGTGATTGCCGGACCCTGTTCGGCCGAAACCGAAGAACAAGTGATGTGTACCGCCACACAGCTGGCCCGCAAGGGCGTCAAGCTGTTCCGCGCCGGCATCTGGAAGCCGCGCACCAAGCCCGGCGGCTTCGAGGGCATCGGCGAAGAGGGCCTGCCCTGGCTGAACCGCGTGCAGAAGGAACTGGGCATGAAGGTGTGTACCGAAGTGGCCACACATGCCCACGTTGAGGCTGCGCTGAATGCAGGTGTCGACCTGCTCTGGATTGGCGCACGCACGGTGGCCAACCCCTTTGCGATGCAGGAAATCGCCGACGCGCTGAAGGGACACGACGTGCCCGTGCTGGTAAAGAACCCCGTGAACCCTGACCTGGAGCTGTGGATTGGCGGACTGGAGCGCATCAACCAGGCTGGCATTACCCGTCTGGGTGTGATTCACCGCGGCTTCTCGACCTACGAGAAGAGGCTCTACCGCAACCTGCCCATGTGGCACATTCCCATCGAGCTGCGCCGCCGCATTCCCGGCCTGCCCATCTTCGGCGACCCGAGCCACATCGGCGGTGCGCGCGAACTGGTGGCCCCGCTGTGCCAGCAAGCCATGGACCTGGGCTTCGACGGCCTGATCGTGGAGAGCCACTGCAACCCCGACTGTGCCTGGAGCGACGCCAAGCAGCAGGTGACACCCGACGTGCTCGACTTCATCCTCGACAAACTGGTCATCCGCAACGTCACGGCCTCGACCGAGAGCCTCGATGCGCTGCGCAACCAGATTGACGAAATCGACAACTCGCTCATTGAGCTGCTGGCCAAGCGCATGCGCATCAGCCGCGAAATCGGACAGTACAAGCGCGAGCACGACATGACAGTCGTACAGACGGGCCGCTACACCGAGATACTCTACAAGCGCGGTGCGCAGGGCGTGCTCTGCGGCATGTCGTCTGACTTCGTGAAGGACGTGTTCGAGAGCATCCACGAAGAGAGTGTGCGCCAGCAAATCGACGTGATGAACAAAAACTGAGGCTCGATTGAGCCAAGGTTATGAGCTTATGGGGTTATGAGGTTATGGGGTTATAAAGTTACGCTTTGAGTGGCAGAGTTGCCATACGCTCTAATTGTAATGTTATAACCTCATAACCTTACCTCTCAAAACCTCATCCCTCAAACCTTATCCCTCAAACCCTATTCCTCAAACCTTACAACCCAAAAAACGCCATGCGAATACTCATCCTCGGAGCAGGCAAGATGGGGTCTTTCTTCGTCGACCTGCTCAGCTTCGACCACGAAACGGCCGTTTACGACATCGACGCGAAACGCCTGCGGTTCATGTACAACACGCAGCGTTTCACGTCGCTCGAAGAGATCGACGACTTCAAGCCCGAACTAGTCATCAACGCGGTGACGCTGAAGTACACGCTCGACGTGTTCCGCACCGTCATCCCCCACCTGCCGCCCGAGTGCATCCTCAGCGACATCGCCTCGGTCAAGACGGGTCTGAAGGAGTTCTACGAGGCGCAGGGCATGCGCTACGTGTCGACCCACCCCATGTTCGGGCCTACCTTTGCCAACCTCGGCGCGCTGAGCAACGAGAACGCCATCGTCATCACCGAGGGCGACTACATGGGGCGCATCTTCTTCCGCGACCTGTACAGCCGGCTGGGCCTGCACATCTGCGAATACACCTTCGACGAGCACGACGAGACGGTGGCCTACTCGCTGAGCATCCCCTTTGTCAGCACCTTCGTGTTTGCAGCCGTCATGAAGCATCAGGATGCGCCGGGCACCACCTTCAAACGTCACCTGAAGATTGCCCGGGGCGTGCTGGGCGAGGACGACTGCCTGCTGCGCGAAATCCTGTTCAACCCCCGCACGGGCGGACAGGTGGCAAACATACGCGACGAGCTGAAGCAGCTGCTCGAAATCATCGACAACAAGGACGAGGCTGCGCTCAACGCCTACCTGCAGCGCATCCGCCAGAACATTAAGTGACGCGCCACAGCCTTGCAGGCCTCAGAATAGCTGAGAGTGATTCTTATCTATTCGACCTTCGCAGGCATTCAATTGTGGACAACAACCGTTCAAGGCACGCCCACGCTCCGAAGGGGCGTAGGCGTGCCTTGAACGCTGGCTTCCAATCGGGAAACCTGAATAAGCTACAGGAACAATCTCTGGTCGGCTTCGCCTGTCTTCACGCAGGCGAAGCCGATTGTTCTTCATATGCGGCCAACCATTTCGCGGAATATGTCGGCCATGAGGGGCTGCACGGCATCGGCTGCACGCTGCACCTCCTCGTGGCTCACCTCGACAATCTTGCCTTCCACGCCCAAGTCGGTGATGATGCTCACCCCGAACACGCGGATGCCGCAGTGGTGGGCCACGATGACCTCGGGCACGGTCGACATGCCCACAGCGTCGGCACCGAAGATGTGGTACATCCTGTATTCGGCGGGTGTCTCGTAGGTCGGTCCCTGGGTAGCCAGGTAGACACCCTCGACTGTGCGGATGCCCTTTTCGCGTGCAATCTGGCGGGCCATGTCGAGGAACTCACGGTCGTAAGCCTCGTGCATGTCGGGGAAGCGCGGCCCGGTGGGGAAGTTGGGCCCATGGAGCGGATGCTCGGGCATGAAGTTGATGTGGTCGGTGATGAGCATAAGGTCGCCGATCTCGAAGTCGGGGTTCATGCCGCCCGCCGCATTGCTCACAAAGAGGTTCTTGATGCCCAGCTCATACATGACACGCACGGGGAAGGTCACCTGCTTCATGTTGTAACCCTCGTAATAGTGGAAGCGGCCTTGCAGGGCCATGATCTCCTTGCCGCCCAGGCGGCCGAAGATGAGTTTGCCCGAGTGTCCCTCGACGGTCGACACGGGGAAGTTGGGTATGTCATTGTAGGGGAAGGCTACTTCCACCTCTATTTCCTGCGCGAGGCGGCCCAGCCCCGTGCCGAGCACGATGGCGGTGAGCGGCCGCATGGCGGTGTGCTGCCTAATCCATGCAGCGGTTTCTTGAATGGTTTGCAACATATTGTAGAATCATTTGGTTGAACGTGGGTGAACCGCCTGCTGCCCGCGGCGAGGCAGACAGCTCGACGGTGATGGGCTGTACGTAGAGGCGGGCCAGCAAGGCGGCATCGAGGTGAGCCGCAATGGCCTGCAGGCGCACGGCATCCTTCTGGGTGGTCACGACGCAGCCACCGCGCAGCTGCGCAAAGCTGCGGTTGACGCGTGCGGCATCGCGCCGGTCGAAGGCGTGGTGGTCGGGAAACGACAGACACACGACCTCGGCCGCGCCGCGCTCAAGCAGGTGCTGGCGCAGCGGTTCGGGGTGCGCTATGCCCGTGAGCAGTAGGACGCATGCGCCGCACACGTCGGGCGCAGCGCACCCTGCTCCGCCGCTCCAGCCGAGCAGCGCGCCGTAGGCTATGCGGCTGTAGTAGAGTAGCTGGCCGGGAGCCACCTTCAAGTCGGGCCACTGGCCGGGCCTGCACTTGGTGACCACCACGGCCTGCGCACGGTGCGCGGCCGAGGCCGGTTCACGCAGCCGCCCCCAAGGGAGCAGGTGGTCGGTCGTGTAGAGGCGCGATGCCTCGGTGAGCAGGATGTTCAGGCCCGCGCGGACGTAGCGGTGCTGATAGGCGTCGTCGAGCACGACCACCTGGGGCGCATCGGGCAACTCCAGGAGCCGCCTCATGCCCTCAACGCGGCTTTCACACACGGCGATGGTGGCGAAGGGGCAGTTGCGCATCATCTGGAGCGGCTCGTCGCCGATGTGGGCGGCAGTGTGGCCGGGCCGGGCCAGCCGGAAGCCCTTGGTGCGCCGGCCGTAGCCGCGCGAGAGCATGGCCACGCGGTAGCCCTCGGCATGGAGCAGGCGCAGGAGGTGTTCGACATGCGGCGTCTTGCCCGTACCGCCCACGGCCAGGTTGCCCACACAGATGACGGGCAGCGGGAAGGACCGGGAGGGCAGCACGCCCCAGTCGAAGAGCTTGCCGCGCAGCCAGACCACCATGGCCCACAGCAGCGACAGGAGCATCAGCGGGAGGCGTAACAGGGGGTGCATATCACTTCAGGTTGGGCACAAAGAACATGCGTGCCTGCAGCATGTCGGTCGGACGGCTCATGGTCGAGACAAAGCGCAGGGGAGCGTAGTATTCGCCGAGCGTGGCCTGCAGCTTCTGTTCGAGGTAGTCGTCGCCTTCCAGCCGGTTCAGCAGGTTCTCGGCCCACGAGGGCTGCGCGGGATAGGCTGCGGCGGCATAGTCGCTGAGCTTGGCGCGGCGCGCGGCCTCGGCCACAGCGTCGTCAAGCGTGCCAAGCTTGTCGACGAGCTTTATCTTCAGAGCCTGGCTGCCCGTCCACACGCGGCCCTGGGCTATTTTGTCGACCTGTTCGGTCTTCATGCGGCGGCCGTCGGCCACGCGCTTGAGGAAGAGGCTGTAGCCACGGTTCACATAGCCCTGCATGGCTGCCGACTCGGCCACATTGAGCGGACGGCCGGCCGCACCGAAGTCGGAGGCCACGTTGGTCTTCACCACGTCGAAGTGGAGGCCCAGCTTCTCGGTGAGCAGGCCCGAAGCGTCGGGCACCATGCCGAAGATGCCGATGCTGCCGGTCAGCGTGGTCGGTTCGGCCACGATGCAGTCGGCCCCACAGGCCATGTAGTAGCCGCCCGAAGCGGCCAGGCCGCCCATCGAAACGACCACGGGCTTCTTCTGTCTGAGCAGCTGTACGGCGCGCCACATCTGTTCGGAGGCGTATGCGCTGCCGCCGCCCGAGTTGATGCGGAGCACCACGGCCTTCACCTCATCGTCGTTAGCCAGCTTGTCGAGGTCGGCCACTACCTTCTGGCCTACAATCTGCGGACTGCTTTCGCTCCAGACACCGCTGGCAGCCTGGTCGACGATGTCGCCCTCGGCGTAGTAGACAGCCACCTGGTTGCTGCTCTTGGCGGGCTTGTAGAGCTTGGCCAGTTCGGCCGTCCCGACGAGCTTCAGCTTGTCCTGTCCCGAGAGGGCGCGGAGCTGGGTGCGCACGCCGTCGATGTAGGCCAACGAGTCTACGAGCTTCATGCCCACATAGTCCTGGGCATCGGCGAAGGTGACGTAGCGGTCGGCATAGGCGTTGAGGCTGTCGGCCTTCACGCCGCGCGAAGTCGACACGTCGCTGAGCAGCTGCTGCCAGATGTCGCCCACGAAGGCCGAAACCTGTTCGCGGTTGGCCTCGCTCATCTGTGTCAGTATGTAAGGCTCCACGGCACTCTTGTAGGTGCCGACCTTGAAGACCTGCATCTTCACGCCGATCTTTTCGAGCAGTTCGGTGAAGAAGATGGGCTGCGAGGCCACGCCGCGCCAGTCGATCATGCCGCTGGGGTTGAGCAGCACCTTGTCGGCCACCGAAGCTACGTAATAGGTGCTCTGCAGGAAGTTGTCGGCATAGGCCACCACGAACTTCTTGCTCTTCTTGAAGTCGAACAGGGCGGCACGCAGCTCCTGCAGCGAGGCGAAGTCGGCCTCCAGGATGCCGCCCTCGATATAGATGCCCTTGATGCGGTCATCGTCCTTGGCCACCTTGATGGCCTTGATCAGGTCGTCGAGTCCCTGGTTCTCCACCACGTCGTTGCCCATGAGCGTGGCAAAGGGGTTGTCGGTGGCACGCTCGTTGAGGGTGCCGGCGAGAGTCAGATGGAGCACGCTGCCCTTCTCGACCACAGGCTCCCCGGAGTCGGAGGCGACAGCTGCGCCCACCATGGCCAGCCCCATGATAAACATAAACACGGCTACACACAGCATTCCGACCACGGTAGCCAACACGTACTTGAAGAATTGTTTCATAATGAAGAATATTGGTCAGGTCAATAGGATTAAGCGGTTTGTCATTCCCTTATGGGACGACGCAGGGAGGGCGTGTGCTACACGTCGGGGGCGTCGAAATCCACCACGACCTCGACGGGGCAGTGGTCGGAGCCGTACACCTCATTGTGGATGGCGGCCTGACGCAGCCGGGGCTGCAACCTGTCGGACACGAGGAAGTAGTCGATGCGCCAGCCCGCATTCTTCTCGCGGGCCTTGAAGCGGTAGGACCACCAGGAGTAGACGCCCTCGGCATCGGGGTAGAAGTGGCGGAAGGTGTCGGTAAAGCCGGCTTCGAGCAGCTGGCCGAACTTGGCACGCTCCTCGTCGGTAAAGCCGGCATTCTTGCGGTTGGTCTTGGGATTCTTCAGGTCGATTTCGCGGTGGGCCACATTCAGGTCACCACACACCACCACGGGCTTTACGGCATCGAGCCGCTGCAGGTAGTCGCGGAAGGCATCGTCCCACTCCATGCGGTAGTCTAACCGCCGCAGGCCGTCCTGCGAGTTGGGGGTGTAGACGGTCACCAAGTAGAAGTCGGGCATTTCGAGGGTAATGACGCGGCCTTCGTGGTCGTGCGGCTCCAGTCCCAGGCCGTAAGTCACGCTGAGCGGTTCGTGGCGGGTGAAGATGGCCGTACCCGAGTAGCCTTTCTTCTCGGCGGAGTTCCAGTAGCTGCGGTAGCCCTCAAAGGCAAGGTCGAGCTGCCCGGGCTGCATTTTTGTTTCCTGCAAGCAGAAGAAGTCGGCATCGAGACTGGCGAAGGCTTCGGCAAAGCCCTTGCCGCAGCAGGCCCGCAGGCCGTTCACATTCCAAGAGATAAATTTCATGCTCATGCTGAAAAAGGGGGAGGGTTCATGGTTTAAATGACATCACAGCCCGCACGGGGCGGGACGGATGGGGAAGCAAAAGTAATTATTTTTCTTTAAACCAGCCCAAACATCCCTCTTTTCGATGCAAAGCCCACTGGGAGCGCAGGCATCTTGCCCGCTTAAACAACTGGGAGCGCAGGCATCCTGCCCGCATTTCGCCGCCTTCGATGGAATGCTCAACGTGTAAAGGTGACTTTATAACCTCATAACCTCAAACCTGATAACCTCAAACCTAATAACCTCATAACCTCAAAACTTATAACCTCACAACCCCACAACCTGCCGCCCCGAACACGAACTTTTGGGTGTTTTCCTTTGCACTTCGCCCGCCTTGCTGTAATTTTGCAAAATATTGGCGGCCATCGCGCCCTGCCGGGCAAACCCGGCGACATGCGTTCGGTCGCTTTCTCATCCACCCTCTACAAGCTAACTTCCCTATGAAGCATATACTCACCCTGCTCGCCCTGGCTTTGGCAGCCCTGCCCGGGACGCTCCGGGCACAGCCCGCCCTGTCGTTTGAACAGACCGCACAGGAACTGGGCACACTGCTGTGGCACACGCCACGAACCGCTACCTTCAGACTGACCAACAAGAGCACCACAGACCTGGTCATCACCGACGTACGCACGGACTGCGGCTGCACCGTGGCCGACTGGACCCGCACGCCCATCAGTCCGGGCGACAAGGGCTTCATCCAGGCCACCTACGACGCGGAAATGCTGGGACACTTCCACAAGCAGCTGGCCGTCTACACCAACCTGAGCGACCAGCCCGTCTACCTCGCGCTGATGGGCCAGGTGTCGATGACACAGACCGAGCCTTCGGTCGAATATCCCTACCAGATCGGCGACTACTTCCTGAGCACCGACAATGTGGAGTTCGACGACGTGAACCGGGGCGACGAACCCTCGTTTGTGCTCCACATCCACAACGCCGGCAAGAAGTCCTACACCCCCGAACTGATGCACCTCCCCAAGTATCTCATGGCTGAAGCCGTGCCCGAGGTCATCCGTCCGGGACGCACGGGCCGCATCATCCTCACGCTCAACAGCGCAGGCATCGGCTCCATGGGCCTGACGCAGACGAATGTCTACCTGAGCCGCTTCCCCGGCGACCGCGTCTGTAAGGACACCGAAATCAATGTGTCGGTGACCCTGCTGCCCGACCTGTCCGACACGGCCATGCAGCAGGACCAGGCTCCCGTGGCCAGCATCGACAGCACGCACATCTGTCTCGGCCCGATCGGCAAGAAGAAGCGCGCCAGCGGCGAACTCCTGCTGCGCAACACGGGCCGCTCGCCCTTGGTCATCAGTGCGCTCCAGGTGTATAACCCGGGCATCAGCGTGAGCATCGGCCGGCGGCGTATCGAACCCGGTGCGGCCGAGAAACTGAAGATATCGGTCAACGCCAACAACACCTTCTTCAAGGGCCGCCGACGCATCCTGCTCATCACCAACGACCCCCAGCACCCCAAAATGGTCATCGACGTGGAGGTGAAGCAGTAAGGACAAAGGGGTACAAACAATAAAAAGGGGGCAAAAGCTTGGCCGTTTCAAAAAAACGCCCTACTTTTGCACCGCAATCGGAAAGTAGCGCAGTTGGTAGCGCACTACGTTCGGGACGTAGGGGTCGGGCGTTCGAGTCGCCTCTTTCCGACCCAACCGGGACAAGCCTACAAGCTTGCCCCGGTTTTTTTGTGCATCGCTCCCGCCCACCGTGGCCTATACCATGGCCCGCTACACGCTAATCTTCCCCTCAAAAAATGAAGTATATCTTCTATCGCCGAAGAAGATATCTTCTATCGCCGAAGGAGATATCTTCTTCGGCATTATAGCCTTCCCGTTATTAATTATTAAGATGACTTCGGGGGACTTGCAAAGACCCGCTGTTGACAAGCCAACCTGAAGCGACGGTGTACTGGGAGGGCGGGCATCCTGCCCGCCTAAATATTTATACAGGCGGGCTGGAAGCCCGCCCTCCCAGTGCACCGTCGCTACGGGCCGGCCGTTAATAGTACTTGCAGCCATTCACGGGCACTTCCGCAATGGACTTCGGCGATACTAAAGACGCTCCGTCCATAGGCTTTCTTACACCCTTAGAGAAAAAACAATGCGCCCCGCTGCGCCTCAACGGTGCAAGCGGGGCGAATGGTGGAAAGGAAGGCAGGCAGGATGCCTACCCTCCCAGTGGCTTTATGCCTGGTAGTCGGCCAGGTCGGCCGGAGTGAGGTTCATCACGAACGTGTGGTGGCGGGCTATCTCGGCTTCGACATGGTTGGCATACACACGCACGCTCTTGCCGAAGAGGCCGGCATCGGCGTTGGCATTGTGGAGCAGGAGGTGGAGCATGATGATGTCGGCTGCCATCTCCACGAGATGACGGGCGCACAGGTCGTGGTAGGCACTGTCGCCGGCCTCCTTCACGCGGGCCACGGCCTGCTCGAACTTGTCGGCCATGCTGCGGGCACGCTCCTGGATGGCAGTCCATTCGGGAGCCACCTCGGCCTGCTCGAACTCGCGCATCTGGGCCAGGTAGGAGCCGTTCGTCACGTAACGGATGGCGGCCACGACCTGCAGCTGCGTGGTGCCCTCGTAGATGGAGGTGATGCGGGCGTCGCGGTAGTAGCGCTGGATGGGGTAGTCCATCATGAAGCCCGAACCGCCGTGGATCTGGAGGGAGTCGTAGGTGTTCTGGTTGGCATATTCCGAGTTCATGCCCTTGGCCAGCGGCGTGAGGCTGTCGGCCAGTTTGGCATAGAGTTTCTGCTCCTTGCGTTCCTCGGGCGTGAGCTTGCGCTCGCGGCTGATGTCGTCGAGTGCCTTGTAGATGTCGACATAGCGGGCGCACTGGTAGAGCAGGGCGCGTCCGGCATCGAGCTTGGCCTTCATGAGGGCCAGCATGTCGTAGACGGCGGGGAACTGGATGATGGGCTTGCCGAACTGTTCGCGCTCGCGGGCGTAGGCCAGGCCTTCGTTGTAGGCTGCCTGGGAGAGGCCCACGCTCTGTGCGGCAATGCCGAGGCGTGCGCCGTTCATGAGGGCCATGACGTACTTGATGAGTCCCAGCTTGCGGTCGCCGCACAGCTCGGCCTTGGCGTTCTTGTACACCAGCTCGCAGGTGGGGCTGCCATGAATGCCGAGCTTGTTCTCAATGCGACGCACGTTGACGCCGCCGTCGCGCTTGTCGTAGATGAACATGGAGAGTCCGCGTCCGTCGGTCGTTCCCTCTTCGGAGCGGGCCAGCACGAGGTGGAGATCGGCGTCACCGTTGGTGATGAAACGCTTCACGCCGTTGAGCCGCCAGCAGCCTTCGGCCTCGTCGTAGGTGGCCTTGAGCATCACGCTCTGGAGGTCGGAGCCGGCATCGGGCTCGGTGAGGTCCATCGACATGGTTTCGCCGGCGCAGATGCGGGGGATGAAGCGGGCGTGCTGGTCTTCGTTGCCAAACTCATAGAGCGTCTCGATGCAGTCCTGGAGGCTCCAGATGTTGCCGAATCCGGCATCGCTGGCTGCCACGAGTTCGGCACACATGGTGTAGGGGGTGATGGGGAAATTCAGACCGCCATACGAGCGGGGCATGGTCATGCCGTTCAGTCCGGCCTTGACCATGGCGTCGAGGTTGGCTGCCGTGCCGCTGGCATAGCGCACGCGGTCGCCCTCGTGGTGGGGTCCTTCGAGGTCAACCCCCTCGGCGTTGTCGGCGATGGTGGTGCCGGCCAGCTCGCCGGTGATGTCGAGCACGCGGTCGTAGTTGTCCATGGCATCGGCGAAGTCGAGCGGCGCATAGTCGTAGGTGTCCTTGTCGCGGAAGTCCCTTTCCTTGAGTTCCACGATGCGCTTCATGAGCGGGTGGTTCAGCTCAAAGCGCAGTTCCGGGTGGTCAGTATAGTTGTTTGCCATTTTTTACTTGCTGTTTTGCTTGTAGTACTTGATGAGTTTGGGCACGACTTCCTCGACCGAACCGGTGATGACATAGTCGGCCAGCTGGTTGATGGGGGCGTCGGGGTCGGTGTTGATGGAGATGACGATGCCGCTCTCCTTCATGCCTGCCACGTGCTGGATGGCTCCCGATATGCCGCAGGCGATGTAGACCTTGGGGCGCACGGTCACGCCGGTCTGTCCGATCTGGAGGTCATGGCTGCAGAAGCCGGCATCGACAGCTGCGCGGCTGGCCCCCACCTCGCCATGGAGCTCGTCGGCGAGCTTGCGCAAGAGGTCGAAGCCCTCCTTCGAACCCACGCCGTAGCCGCCGGCCACGATGATGGGCGCGCCCTTGAGGTTGTTCTGGGACTTTTCCACGTGGCGCTCAATGACCTTCACCACATAGTCGGCCTCTGTCACGTACTTGGCCACGTCCTCGTAGACGATTTCGCCGTTGTAGTATTCGGCCACCTTCTCGGCCTTCATCACGCCGCTGCGCACGGTGGCCATCTGCGGCCGGTTGTCGGGATTGACAATGGTGGCCACGATGTTGCCGCCGAATGCGGGTCGGATCTGGTAGAGCAGGTTGTCGTAGTGGCGGCCGGTCTTCTTGTCGTCGTAGTCGCCTATTTCGAGTGCCGTGCAGTCGGCGGTGAGGCCGCTGGTCAGCGAGGAGCTGACGCGCGGACCAAGGTCGCGTCCGATCACCGTTGCGCCCATGAGACATATCTGGGGCTTCTCCTGCTCGAAGAGCTTCACCAGGATGCTGGTGTGCGGTTTTGAGGTGTAGGGATAGAGTCCTTCGGCATCGAACACATGGAGCTTGTCGACGCCGTAGGAGAGTATCTCCTTCTCGACCTTTCCGGTAATGCCGCTGCCTGCGGCAATGGCCTCAAGCTGTACGCCGAGTTCGTTGGCCAGCTTGCGTCCTTTGGTGAGGAGTTCGAAGGAGACTTCCTCTACCGTGTATTTGTCTATTTCGCAGTATACGAATACGTTGTTCATAATCTCTCAATACTAAATAAGCGCGTTACCCAATGGTATGGCTGTCCAACAATTCTTTTACGAGTCCCTCGACGTCAGCGTCCGATGCGGTGAGGTGCTTGCTTTCCTTGGCCTTGAATACGATGTTCTGCACGGCCTTCACCTTGGTGGGCGAACCGGCCAGGCCACACTGCTGCAAGTCGCCGTCGACGTCGGCCACACTCCACTGCGTGAGTGTGAGGTAGGGTTTCTTTTCATACTCTTCGGCATAGGGCAGCGAACCGTCGGCGGGACGCTCCATGGGGGCCGAAGCACGCTTGTACTTCATGACCAGCTTGGCGTTGCGCGGGCGGCAGGGGGCGGCATTTCCGTTGACGGTGAGCAGGATGGGCAGCGGGGCCTGCACGCGCTCTACGCCTCCGTCGATGTGGCGCGTCACGGTGACCACGCCGTCCTTCACGCTCTCAATGCAGGTCACGTAGGTCACCTGGTTGAGGTCGAGCTTCTGTGCCACCTGGGGGCCTACCTGTGCGGTGTCTCCGTCGATGGCCTGACGGCCGCCCAGCACGATGTCGGGCATACCGATCTTGCGGATGGCCTGTGACAGTGCATAGCTCGTGGCGAGCGTGTCGGCTCCGGCAAAGGCGCGGTCGGTGAGCAGGTAGCCACCGTCGGCTCCCCTGAACAGACCTTCGCGAATCACCTCTGAGGCGCGGGGAGGCCCCATGGTGAGGATGTGTACTGTGGAACCCGGATGCTGTTCCTTGAGGCGGAGCGCCTGTTCCAGCGCGTTGAGGTCTTCGGGATTGAAGATGGCAGGCAGGGCGGCACGGTTCACCGTGCCCTCAGGGGTCATGGCATCTTTACCGACATTGCGGGTGTCGGGCACTTGCTTGGCAAGCACAACTATTTTCAGACTCATTGTATATAGATTTGGTGTAGTTGAAAGCTAATTGGTGAGAGTTGATTGGTGAGAGTTGAGAGTTGATAGTTGAAAGCTTATACGGTCACTATGAAGCATAGTGGTCACCCGCTCAGTGAGCATACTTATTCAAGTTTCGCAAGTGTTCACTTGTAGCTGACAAGCGTTTAAGGAGCGGGCTGAAAGCCCAGCAAGCGCATAGCCCAGGGCAACGCCCTGGGTAGATTAGCCGCCGCTATTGCGCCCTGAAAGGGCAAAGATTGTGCAAGTGAGAGCAAAGCCAAGCTTGCTTGAGCTATGCCGAACGCAGCCAATCTTATGCAAAAGCGTTTCTACAAAACGCTTGATTTCTAATGCTTTTGCCCCTTCAGGGCGCACTTCATCGCTTCATCATACCCAGGGCGA
>CAMBOH010000047.1 GCA_945869305.1 uncultured bacterium | reverse complement strand
TGGCAACACTATACGCTTGACATTACCGCCACCCACCGGAATAATCCGCTGACCCGTAAAAGGCAACTATTTGCCTAATAATTTGCCTTTCGATTTGCCTTTCGATTTGCCTTTGGCTAATCTCATAGCGAACGCTCTAAAAAATTCAAGCGTTATGAGCAAAACAACAATTTATTACGGACTGCACAACAACCAAGTTAAGTTGTATGTAGTTATCAATGGAAAGCGCAAAAACAAAGCCCTTTCCTTTTTCGGGAACAACTACAAAGTTGAAACCCCCTATTACACGTTGGGACAATGAAACAAATGCTTTGTTTCTAAGATTGACCGCAACACCATTGTTACAACCTCCAAGGAAGACAACAAGCGACTGAAAGAGTTATTAAAGCTACTGGAAGAGTTAGCCGGTCTTAGGGAATATTCCAGTTGTGACGATTTCTTTGCAGCCTACAAAACCGACAATAGTGTTGAGGCTGCAAAAGTCCCTACCTTGTTGGAATTTGCCAAAATCTATGCCCAATTGTGGAAGACTGGCAAAGTACAAGGCAAAAAGCACTACAAAGAAAGCGGCAATTATGTTATCTATGAAAAGTTTGTTAGAATACTACAAGGCTACCAGTACAAGAAATTGCAGCCGTGGGCAAATAAAATAAGGAGCAGGGTGTCGGTGCGGGCGGGGTTGACGGTGAGTGTCTGCTTGCGGTAGCCCAGATAGGAGACCGTGCGCGTATAATTGCGCTGGCTGGGCAGTTCGAAGCGGAACAGGCCTTCATTGTCGGTCAGCGTGGTGCGTCCGATTTGTGGCAGCGTGAGGGTAGCACCGATGAGCGCGTCGCCCGTTTCCCGGTCAATGACTTTTCCTTTCAAGCTGAAAGCGGTTGCACACAGAGGCAGTGCAACGAGCAGGAGGGACAGCAGTCCCCGTAACGTGAGCTGAAACATTGAAAGTTGCATAATAGTAGGGTTTGTTTTCAGGGTGGCAAAGGTCGTACTTGCGGGTTACAGGGTTGTTGCGCTTGTGTAAAGTAATGGTGATAGATGCGTTTCGGCCGTTTGGCCTTCGGCGCAGAGGTGCAACTACAAACAGTGTCGGCAGCAGTTGAGAAAAAAAGGCTGCAACTTCACCGTTGTTATCATTAAATGTGTACATTTGCCCCAAATATTCACAAATCTTTTTTCCTTAATCATTTAATCTATGAAGAAATTCTCTCTCTTTCTGAGCCTGATGTTCTGCATGGTTGTGCAGGCATGGGCTGGGGGTGCAGTGGCGAAAGCTTCAGCCGGGCAACAGGCCGTGCCTTCCGTGGCGGTTGCTGGCGTAAGGGCCACAAGCTTCACCCCAGGCACAGTGGTGACCGATGCCAGTGCCATCAGCGAAGGCTATGCCTACGTGATTCGCTCGGCACGTGGTTTCCTGCTCTACAGTGCCGATTATCCCGAACGCATTGCGGGTAGTGCCGGCAGTGGCGTGAACGACGAAGGCTCGGCTGCCTATGACGTGGATGCCCAGCAGTTCCAATTCAAGAGCGACGGCACGAATGTCTACCTGTTCAGCATCGGTGCCGACAAGTATGTGAAGAGCGATGGTTCCTATGAGGAGACTCCCTCGTCGCCTGTCACTTTTATCGCAACGGGCAATGCCGAATACCCCTTCCAGATAAAGTTGGGCAGTAATTTTATCAATATGCAGACTTCTGGAGGTACTGCCGATGGTTGTATGGTAAATGGCTATAGCACGCCGGACGATGGCAACCGCTTAGCCATCATCGAAGCTGCCGTGCTGGATGACCTGGAGGCTTACCGCAGCCAGTACAATGCGCTGGTCAAGCAAATCAAAGATGCCAAGAAGCTGGAGTTCTTCTACCACAGCACCGCTGATGCCGAAGCTGCCATTCCGCCCACCATGCCTGGAACGGCCGAGGGTCTGCAAAATGCCATTGCAGCCATGCAAGCTGCGCTCGATGCCATGGGGAACAGCCCCGTGCTGGGTACTGAGATTGAGGGTGTTCCCCTCTTCATCGGCAACCTGATGCACTCCGCGCTCTATGTGGGTTTGCGGGATAACCAGCTGGGCTCGAACACCGGCAAGTATGACAAAGACCACGTGTGGTACTTTGAGAAGGCCGGCGACGACAACACATACTACATGAAGAACCTGGCTACAGGACTCTATGTGGCTGCGCTGCCCACGGCAAACAATCAGCGTGTGGACTTGGTAGCGAAGGAAAATGCATGTGCCTACACGGTGGAATATGCCGGTGTGAACGGCTATTGCAACATCTACGACAAGAACGGCACAGAAGGCCTCAATGCACTGCACATGGTCAACTGGGACGGTGTCGTGCGCTGGAGCACCATTGCCGACGCTTCAAAATTCAAGTTGCAGGACGCTTCAGACCTCGTGGCTGCCATGGAGAAGACCTACACCATTAAGAATTGGACAAATGGTTATTTGAGCGTGGCCGACGGTTATGTGGACGGCAGCGGAAACCTGAAGGTGACCAATGCTACCGATCCCAGCAACTTCGACGGCCTCTGGCATGTCATGCAGACGAAGGACGGTCTCTATCGCTTCGTGAATGCGGGCGAGACCAAGAAGGGCCTGATTCTCAACATGACTGGCAGCGAGGGAAATGCCCGCGCCGCCATGACGGCCGCTTCTGTAGCCGATGACAGCGAAGGTTCTTACTTCAACGGCACCATCCATCTCGACGGTTCGGCCAGCTATATCAAGATTGCTTCTTCTGCCAACAACTATTGGAACAAGCGTGGCGACTATCTCGCCTTGTGGAACTCAACCGGCTCCGTGGGCGACAACGGCTCCACCTTCTACATCAATGAGGTCGTTCCCAGCGATGAGATGCTCTATTCCGAATTCAACAGCGTCGAACCCGGCCAGCGTCCTACCGACATCAATGACTTCTCGCTTTGGTACAACGTGCCCGTCGCACATACCGGCGTGAGCGACACCTGGATGGAATATGCCCTGCCTTTGGGCAACGGACAGGTCGGCACAACCATCCGTGGCGGACTCTACAAAGACGAAATCCAGTTTAACGAGAAGACCCTCTGGGCCGGTACGACCGCCAACAGCAACCAGGGCTACTTCCAGAACTTCGGTTCGATCAAGGTCATCGACAAGAGCGGCAACTTCTCGCTCGAAGACGACAGCAAACCCGTCAAGGCATACACCCGCTACCTCGACATCATCGACGGTGTGGGCGGCGTGAACTACAAGAGCAGCGACGAGGCCACGAGCTACAAGCGCCGCTACTTCGTTTCTGCCACCGACCAGGTGTTTGTGGCACACTATGAAGCCGACGGAAGCGACAAGCTGACCTTCGACATCACCTATGCTCCTGACAAACTCATCAACGCCAGCGAAGTGACCTATGCGGACGGCACGGCGACCTTCAACGGCCAGCTCAACGTAGTGGCCTACAACACCGCCTTCAAGGTGCTGGCCAACGACGGTGCAACCGTGGAGACCGACAGCAAGGGTATCCATGTGGCCGGTGCAGACTGGGTGAACATCGTGATGGCTGCTGCCACCGACTATGATGCCACCAAGTCGGGCTGCGTGAGCGGCGAAACTCCCGACCAGATTGCCGAAAAGGTTCAGGCACGCATCGATGCTGCCGCTGCCAAGGACTATGCTACCCTGCTGGCTTCCCATGTGGCCAGGCACAGCGAGCTGATGAACCGCGTTTCGCTCACGCTGGGCAATGTCAGCGACAAGACGACCGAGGACCTCATCAAGTTCTACAACGCAGCTGCCGACAACAAGGTGTCGCCCGAAGGACTCTTCCTGGAAAGCCTCTACTTCCAGTATGGCCGCTACATGACCATCGGTGCCAACCTCGACACTTCCATCCATGCTCCCAGCAACCTGCAGGGCATCTGGAACGACCGCAGCAACACCAGCTTCTGGCACTGCGACGTGCACGCCGACATCAACGTACAGATGAACTACTGGCCCGCTGACCCCACCAACCTCAGCGAAATGCACCGTCCCTTCCTCGACCACATCATTGACTTGGCCGCTGCACCCAACTCCCCCTGGGCTGCCTTGGCTACCAAGATTGCAGGCAAGGCCGGCGGTTGGGCCGTAGCCGTCGAGAACAACATCTTCGGCGGTACGTCTACCTGGTGCAACTCCAGCATCAAGACCTGCGGTGCGTGGTACGTGACCCACCTGTGGCGCTACTACAAGTACACCCTCGACCGTGACTTCCTCAAGAAGGCGCTGCCCGTGATGTACGACTATGCGCTCTACACCAAGAACCTCTCCACGCTCGACTCCAACGGCAAGTATGAAATCAAGAACGAATGGAGCCCCGAGCACGGTCCCAGCGACGTGACCGCATTCGCACAGCAGACCAGCTATGAAGCCCTCGACGAAGTCTTCAAAGCTCATGCCGAACTGGGCGACGAGTCGCCGCTCACCGCTGAGCAGATTGCTGCAATCCAAGACCTCTACGACAACTTCGACAAGGGTCTCTGGACAGAAACCTACGATGGCAAGACCATGATCTCTGAGTGGAAGAACAATCCGCTGCAGGATCAGGGCCACCGCCACCTGTCGCACCTCATGTGCCTCTATCCTTTCTCGATGGTGAGCGCATTTGATACGACCGATGAGGGCCAGACGCTCTTCCAGGCTGCCTACAACGGACAGATTGCACGCAACGGCGACGTGACCGGATGGTCCATGGGTTGGCAAACCAACACCTACGCCCGCTGCCTTGACGGCGACAACGCACGCCGCAACCTCTCGCTGGCACTCCGTCACTCCGGTTCCTACGTGATCGAAATGGGCAACTTCGGCGGTTGCTACTACAACCTCTTCGATGCCCACTCTCCCTTCCAGATCGACGGTAACTATGGCTGCACCAGCGGTATCGCCGAAATGCTGCTCCAGAGCTATGACGACGTCATCACCATCCTCCCCGCACTGCCTTCGGCATGGATCAGCGGCAACGTGAGAGGCCTGAAGGCCCAGGGTGACTACACGGTCGACGAGGACTGGGAGAACGGCCAGCCTACCCGTATAGCTGTGACCAACAACAAGAGCGAAAACCGCAACGTGGCCATCCGCGTGGCTGGCGAAGTGAAGAACTACAGCCTGAAGGGCGGCGAAACCTTGACAATCGAACTGGAAGGCGGCAAGTTCCCCACCTCCATCCAGACCATCAATCAGGGCGTAGTGACCGAAAAGGCCATGTATGACCTCTCGGGCCGTCGCGTGAGCAAGCTCCAGCAGGGTGTATATATTGTCGATGGCAAGAAAATGATTTTCTGACCATTATCCGACCTCAACCAGCAACGGTTGCCAAGGGCACATGCCTTTGGCAACCGTTTGTCATTTACAGGGAGAAGGTCCTTCACATTTGCCGACGGAATGTGCAGAACACACGGTTTTTCTTCTGCACTCCGAAAAAATGTCAGCAAAAGTTTGGCCGATTCGCCCTTATGTTTGATATTTGCCCGACAAACCAGACAGAGAATCAACCTACAACAACAAACTATTTATCCACTCTGAATTTGCTTATGAGAAAAAAGAGCGCATTTCTGCTGACCTTGGCTTTGGCGGGAACGGCAACCTCGGCTTCGGCACAGGCTTCGCTGGTCCTGAACCCCAAGCAGGGCAGCTCGGAAAAGAAAGAGTTCTTGCTGGACGGCATTCGGACTCTGACGTTTGGCGACGACGGACTGACCGTCAATCTGACCGACGGACAGGCCTATGCCGCAGCTTACGACGACTTGTCGACCCTGACCTTCAGCGGCATGGAAGGCACGGGCATCGAGACGGTCACCGTCGATGAAGGCCAAGGTGCCGAACTCTTCCTGTCCGACGGACGGCTGGGCGTGAACAACCTGCCGGCCCATGGTGTAAACAATGCCGCAGTGTTCGACGCTACAGGCCGCATGGTCCTGTCACGCCCCGACTGGAACGGTGAACCTATCGCCGTGCATCAGCTGCCCAAGGGCGTCTACATCTTCAAAGTCAATAACCAAACCATCAAATTCACCCGCTAATGAAAAAGTTCTACTCCCTATTGATAATGGCCATTGTGAGTCTGGCCGCATTTGCCCAGAACAATCCCAACCGCGTGATTGTACATGAGACATCGGGCAACATTTCCGGTTATCTGGCCGAGCGCATCGACAGCATCTCGTTTGCCAAACTTGAAGGCCGCGTGGCTGCCGATGCAGTGTTCAATGCCTTTGCTTCCGGCACCGAAAGCGACACGCTGTGGGTTGCCATTACGCGTACGCCCCAATGCGTGGGCTTCAAGCTCGCCTGCCTGTCCGCCAACGTGCTGTCCCACCTGCCCACCGAGGCCGCTCTGGCCAGCTACATCGATGAGGTCGGTGAGAACGTCTACTACAAGGACTACACCGACGCCCAGCTCACCGGCATGGACCTGTCGGACGACACTGACTATGTGTTTGCCACTGTAGGCTACGACCAATACGGCATTGCCTGCTCGGTGTCCAAGGCAGAGTTCCACACGCCGCGTCCCGCTGTGACAGGAAATCCGGCCGTAGCATGCACGGTCGACGATGTGACCGCCACCTCCATCACGTTCAGCTTCAAGCCCAACGCCGACGCAGCCGGCTATGCCTTCTGCATCTACCCTAAAGGCGAGGCCGAGCAGCAGCTGGCCCAGTGGGGCCCCAGGTTCGGATTCAACAATATAGGCGAGATGGTCCGTGGCTGGGGCATTAAGGCCGAAGGCGACTACGTGTATACCTACACAGGCATGACTCCGGGCACGGAATATGAACTCTACATCCAGCCCTGGGACGTGAACGGCAACAACGCCGACTATTCGGTCGTTCCGGTCACGACCTCCAAGCTGGGCGGCGAAGGTGTAGCCGAAGTGTCTATCGAGATTGGCAGCTTCGGCGGCGAAGCCACATCGGGCTACTATCAGGTCGTTATCTACACGCCCAACGACCAGGCCTCCCTGCACCGCGACATACTGATCGAAAAGGATGCCATCGACTCGGGCAAGTGGACCGAAGAGGAAGTACAGAACTACCTGAAGGAAGACGACCCCAACTACAACCCCGACTGGAATCAGTACGGTGTGGACGAAGCATGGTGGAACGCTGAGCCCAACAAGGCTTATATCGCCTATGCCATCGCCCAGAACATCAATGGCGAATGGGGCCCGTTGGCCAAGAAGGAGTTCACCACGCCCGATGCTCCTGCAGGCAAGGCTCCGGCAGTCAAGGCCGTTCCCAGCCGCATCAAGCACGGCACTTCGCGCATCAACACGGCCATGCCCTTCAAGGCTACGCCTAAGGCTCCGGCCAAGATGCAGCTCCTGCAGCTGAAGTAACCGGAGAACTCAATTTTCCCCCTCTTGAACCATAAGGAGTGAAACGGGCAAGCCTGCCCGTTACACTCCTTATTATATATATATGGGGTATCACGCAAAGCATCGCCCGGCTGACCCTTCCCACCCCGGCTGGCCCGGGCCGGGAAGGACGTGCTTCTTGCCCCTGACGGTGTAAAAGCTCGCAGGTTTTCTATACTTTTGCAACCGCACACCCTGTCCCATCCCTCCTCTGGCGTACAGGGACACCCGCCTGCCCCCCCGTGACCCCATCCGGCCGCCCGCTGTGGCCTGTCGCCGTCACGGCACATCACTCCGCTCTAACAACACGCATACACCATGCCCATCATAGAAATCACCTCACTGGCCGAGCCCGGCGTACAAATGTTCAGCACGCTCACCGAGGCCCAGTTGCGCAACCGCCTTGAACCCGAACGGGGCATCTTCATCGCCGAAAGCCCCAAAGTGATTCGGGTGGCCCTCCAGGCAGGCTTCGAACCTGTGGCCCTGCTGTGCGAAGCGCGCCACCTGACAGGCGATGCCGCCGACATCGTGGCGAGCCTGCCCGACCAGCTGCCTGTCTACACCGGCCCGCGCGAGCTGTTGGCACAGCTCACGGGCTACACCCTGACACGGGGCGTGCTCTGCGCCATGCGCCGGCCGAAACCGGCCGAGGTGTCGGCTGTATGTGCCGGAGCCAGGCGCGTGGCAGTAGTCGACGGCGTGGTCGACACGACCAACATCGGAGCCATATTCCGTTCGGCTGCAGCCCTGGGCATAGACGCCGTGCTGCTCACCCCCAGCTCCTGCGACCCCCTCAACCGCCGGGCGGTGCGCGTGTCCATGGGTTCGGTATTCCTCGTGCCCTGGACGTGGGTCGATGCTGGGCTCCAAAGCCTGCGCGAGCTGGGCTTCCGCACGGCAGCCATGGCCCTGACCGACCAGTCGGTGAGCATAGACCACCCCGCCCTGCGCAGCGAACCGAAGCTGGCTATCGTGCTGGGCACCGAAGGCGACGGACTGAGCGACGCGACCATAAGCCGGGCCGACTACGTGGTGCGCATTCCCATGGCCCACGGGGTGGACTCGCTCAATGTGGCCGCAGCCTCAGCTGTGGCCTTCTGGGAGCTCGTGAAGAGAGACAGCCCCTCAAACTGAACAGCCGAAGCACCCGAAGACCATCAAGGCATACCCTGCCGCACGCCTGCCGGGCCAATGCGAAGACATTCTGGCCGTCATCGCTTCGGGAGCGGCCTTGGCTGCTGCCTACAACCTGGCCGCACGCTGCGAGCTGGCGGACCGAACCATCATCGTGGTGCAGCCCGATACAGGCAAGGCTACCTTCCCACCCTACTCTTTGACTGAAAAACTCCTATCCCATTTCCTATATGAACACAACCGAACCCTTTGCCCGACAGCTCTGGCACACAGTCGACGAACTGTCAGACACGGCCCAGATGCAGGGACTCTTCCACCAGCACCGCCACGGAGACCCCCTGCCCTCAGCTGCGGTCCTGAAGGAAATCATCGGGCTGACACGCGCCGTGCTCTTCCCCGGCTACTTCGGCTCGTCCTCGGTCAATGCCCACACCGTGCGCTACCACATCGGCGTACAGGCCGAACGTCTGTTCAGCCTGCTGGCCGGACAGATCCAGGCGGGACTATGCTTTGCCCATGCCGCAGCCGAAGTGGCGGAACAGCCGGCCTGTCCGGACGATGCCTTGCAACACCAGGCCGAACAGGCCGCACTGGCCGTGATAGAGCGGCTGCCTGCCGTGCGCCGCATCCTGGCCACCGATGTCGAGGCTGCCTACATGGGCGACCCCGCAGCACAAAGCTATGGCGAGGTAATCAGTTGCTACCCCGCCATACGCGCCCTGTCCTGCTACAGGCTGGCCCACGAACTTCACCTGCAGGGAGTGCCCCTCATTCCGCGCATCATCACGGAACTGGCACACAGCGAAACGGGCATCGACATCCATCCCGCCGCACAGATAGGAAACCACTTCACCATCGACCATGGGACGGGCGTAGTCATCGGCGCGACCTGCATCATCGGCAACCATGTCAAGCTCTATCAGGGTGTGACACTCGGGGCCAAGAACTTTCCGCTCGATGAACTGGGCCACCCCATGAAGAACCATCCCCGCCACCCTATCCTGGAGGACGATGTCATCGTCTACTCCAACGCCACCATCCTGGGCCGCATCACCATTGGCCGGGGAGCAACCATCGGGGCCAACATGTGGGTGACACACGACGTCGAGGCTGGAGCCGTGTTGCGCAACTGAACGACAGCCGGCCGGACTGCTGGCTGCCTCGCCAACAACTCGGCACATAGAATTATCTACGTGCCGAGTTGTTTTTTCTATGTGCCGAGTTGTTGGCGGCAATAAGAAAGGAAAGATGGGGATATAAAGATAGGAGACGAGAGATGAGGGGAGCAGCGAAGAGGGATTAGGGATTAGGGATTAGGGATTAGGGAGTAGAGAGGATACCGTTGTCAGTGTCCTTCAGGTGAATGGTCTTGTCGGCCGCCTGCCGCTTCTTGCCCCTGTCTAACCTCCAGGACACATTCAGGGTGAGGCGGTTGCCCCAGTCGCGGCTGTAAGCGGCGGTGAGCTTGTGCAGGTGGCGGTTGAGCAGCTCGCTGCTCGAAGTCTTGAGGTTCTGGACGAAAGGATTGTACCACTGCAACGAAACCTGCCAGCCCTTGTGCCCATAGGAGGCGGAAAGGGCCGTAACGGCACTGCTGAATCCCCTGGTCTCTCCTTCCAGCCACCGGCTGCCACTGTCGGTGTAGGCCTGAAGGGTGAAGCGGCCGAGGTAGGCAACCAGGCTGCCCATATAGAACCACGACGTATAACAGTGGGTATAGTCCAGGCCGTAGTTGAAGCACCGCTGCATACCGCCATAGGCCGACAGCTGAAGCTTCTCGGGCAGCAGCCAATAGCCGGCGTATGCCATGAGGTGCAGCACGTCTATTTCCTTTTAGTTCGTCTGGGTGTAGCGAAACTGGTTGTCGTCCGTGCGCTCATACAGTGCCATATTGGGTTTGAGACACTGCTTGAAGTACACCTGGGCCGAAGTTTGCCACCGCGACGTATGGCGGCTCAGCCTCAACGTATGCTCCAGGTCGTGTCCCGGCTTCAAGTCGGGATTGCCCACGGTCGTCTCCATGCTGTTGGTGCGGATAACGGCCTCGCTGGTCATGGCTATGCGCGAAGCTCTGTCCTGCATCTGGAAGGAATAGTCCACCTGGAGGGCCGGCGTGAGGCGGCAGGCCAGTGTCAGTTTGGGACGAAAGGAATGGAAATCGTAGTGATGCCGGTTCTGGCGATAGTGCAGGCGCTTGTAGCCCGTGCCCAGCACGTAGCGCAAGCCCTTGTAGACTCCCTTGATTTCGCCAAAGGCATACAGATCGTTCTGGACCATGCGGCTCAACGACGCAGCGTCACCGCCATACTCGTTGCGGGTATGCTTGTACCGAAAGTTCAGCCCCGCCGAGAGGACGAACGCATCCAGTTGGTTCTCATAGACCGCTTCTGACAGCAGGGAGGCGGTTTGGCCGTCCACGTTGTAGCGGTAGGCGGTCGACTCGTTGTCGTAGTGGCCCGACTGGGTCGCGATGTAGGTGCCGACCGCATTGGCAGTGACCGACTGGCGCGGAGTGAGCTGGCGGAACAGGTAGAGGTCGACAACGGGCGTACGCCATCGGCTGCTGTCGCGGTTGGTCGTCAGATAGCGGCGTGTGCCATCGGCGACGGCAGTGAGGCGGTCATCGTGCGGCCTGCTGCCCAGGCTGCCGCTCAGTGCGGCCTGGAAGACGAAGGCGGTGGAGTCGGCCCAGTTGTATGCCACCCGCACGTCGTGCTGCCGCGACTGGCTGAGCGACTCCGTGTCGTTGCGCCGCAGGGTGTAGACCGTGCCGTCGGCCAGGGTGTAGTCGGCCGTCTGGCTCGACAAAGCTCCCTCTGACCTGGAGCCGCTGAAACCGTAGGATGCCGATACCTCGCTCTTGCCCAGCCATCCCTTGCCAAACACCGTACAGCTGCCTTGCAGCGAAGTGGCGCAGGCCGACAGGTCGGTGCCTATGGCATAGCCGCCGTCCCTTCGGCGGGTGACGATGTGGATGACATAGGCCGTTCCGCTGTCGTAGCGCAGGCCGGGTTTGTCGACATACTCGATTTTGCTGACGAGCTGTGGGTCGAGCATCAGCAGCTCCTGGACGCTCGCCTGGATGCCGTTGATTTTCACCACCACGCCGCCCCGGTTGTCGGCGGCCGTAACGGTGTGCTGCACGGGGTCAACGCGCAGGTTGGGCAGCGAGAGCTTTTGCAACAGGCTGTAGCCATTCGTCGATGCCTGCTTTTGTGCCTCGGTGGGGTAAACGGCCAGGCCATCGACCTTGCTGACCACCTTGGCACCCGTTACTGAGGCTTCGCCCAACGAAATTGCCGCTTCCTCACTTTGGGCCCAACTGCTGAGGGAGGAAAGAAGAAGAACAAGGAACAGGTGTGTACGTTTCATTGGCATTGTCCTTTGGATTGACTGGCGCAAAGGTAGAAACGCAGCAGGGAGATGCCGGCATTTCGTTGCTGACATCTCCCTAACATTTGTCTGACATTTGTCTGATATTCGTCTGACTACCTGATTCTCAACGAGTAGTTCCTCCCCCGGTCCGACTCTATCTGCAGCATGCTGTGGGCCTCAATGACGGGTTTGATGCGCTTGACCAACGTGTAGAGCGTGGCTGTGGCATCGGGCTTTCCCGGCCAGAGGCGGCTGCATATCTCCTGCTTGGACAGGGAATGCCCTTCTGTACGCATGAACATTTCCAGCAGGGTGTGTTGCATCGGGGTGAGCACAATCGGGGTCCCCTCGGAGGTGGTGAAGCGGCCGTTGGCATACACCATGCCACCGTAGCATATGCCCTGTACCGCCGGAACGGGGCGGCATCTTCGCAGATACCACAGGCTTCCCGCCATCCACAGCAAGCCGACAAACAGGAGCGAACCCGAGGCTCTCTGGTCGGACAGCCGCCACACCGTTGCGAAACTGCAGTTGGCCTGCGCCACCAATTCGGTGGACAGCCTACCCCTGCGGCGCACCGTTCTCAGGGCGATGCCCGCCGTGTCTCTCAGTTCGGCAATGTTCAGGCAGTTGCGGTAGCAGCGGATGGTGTCGGCACTGACCACATGGCCGGGCATTTGGGCCAAGGTCCTGTTTAACGCCTGATTCACGTCGGCCTCTATGCGGGCCACTGTTCGGTAGTAGCTGCACAGGCAGGAACACAGGGCCGAGGCCATGATAAAGAGGAAGGCAACGAGGAGGAGTTTCTTCATGGTACGCTTCGTTGATAAGTTATTTTCCACGGAAGACACGGAGAGCACGGTGATTCCGTGTGTTCCGTGTGTCATACTTGAAGTGGCAGGCCAGCCGTATGTGCCGCAGACTGAACAGGCTGCAACGCGGCCGTTGGGCTTGCACGCGACTGCCACAGGGCCAGCCAACCGATTAGGCTGCAAATGTATACAAAATCCGCAGCATGCTGCACCGTCCGGGCAACGTTTTCATGACCCGGAGAGACATTGGGCCTGAGAGATGAAAGCGATACGCAGCCAGAGTCAACCAAAGAACCGGGAACAAGCACGCCCCGCACCACCCCCATGCGGCTCTTGCCGCTGCTCTCCACGCACCCGCCCTGTTCTCCTGTCATTCTGTCAGTCATATTTTTTTTCCTGCTCATACAACTTTGGCACGCACCTTGCTTTTAGTGGGGCGTAACGCTCCGAAAGGGCGTACACCAAAACCGAATAATAACAAAAAACAGATACACAAAATGGGAAAGATTATTGGTATTGACTTGGGAACGACTAACTCTTGCGTTTCCGTTTTCGAAGGTAACGAACCTACCGTTATTGCCAACAGCGAAGGCAAGCGCACCACTCCTTCGGTAGTGGCCTTTGTAGAAGGCGGCGAACGCAAAGTGGGCGACCCCGCCAAGCGTCAGGCCGTGACCAACCCCCTGCGCACCATCTACTCCATCAAGCGCTTCATGGGCGAGAGCTACGACCAGGTGCAGAAGGAGATTGCCCGCCTGCCCTACAAGGTGGTTCGCGGCGAAAACAACACCGCCCGCGTAGAGGTGGACGGCCGCCAGTACACTCCGCAGGAAATCTCGGCCATGATTCTGCAAAAGATGAAGAAGACCGCCGAAGACTATCTCGGACAGGAAGTGACCGAAGCCGTCATCACCGTGCCGGCCTACTTCAGCGACTCGCAGCGTCAGGCCACGAAGGAAGCCGGACAGATTGCCGGCCTCAACGTAAAGCGCATCGTCAACGAACCCACCGCAGCCGCACTGGCCTACGGCATTGACAAGGCCAACAAGGACATGAAGATTGCCGTGTTCGACCTCGGTGGCGGTACGTTCGATATCTCTATCCTCGAATTTGGCAGCAACGTGTTCGAAGTGCTCTCAACCAACGGCGACACGCACCTTGGCGGCGACGACTTCGACCATGTCATCATCGACTGGCTGGTTCAGGAGTTCAAGAACGATGAAGGTGCTGACCTCACGGCCGACCCCATGGCCATGCAGCGCCTGAAAGAGGCTGCCGAAAAGGCCAAGATCGAACTCTCCAGCTCGACAACCACCGAAATCAACCTGCCCTACATCATGCCCGTGGGCGGCGTGCCCAAGCACCTGGTCAAGACGCTGACGCGTGCCAAGTTTGAAGCACTGGCCCACCACCTCATCGAAGCCTGCAAGGCTCCGTGCGAAGCTGCACTCCAAGGCGCAGGCATCTCGAAGAGCGACATCGACGAAGTGATTCTCGTGGGCGGTTCAACGCGTATTCCCGCCGTGCAGAAGCTCGTTGAGGACTTCTTCGGAAAGGCTCCCTCGAAGGGCGTGAACCCCGACGAAGTAGTGGCCGTAGGCGCTGCCATCCAGGGTGCCATCCTCAACCAGGAAGTGGGACAGGACATCGTACTGCTCGACGTCACTCCCCTTTCGCTGGGTATCGAAACACTCGGCGGCGTGATGACCAAACTGGTGGAGGCCAACACGACCATCCCCTTCAAGAAGAGCCAGGTGTTCTCGACCGCCGAGGACAACCAGCCCGAAGTGACCATCCACGTGCTGCAGGGCGAGCGTCAGTTTGCCCGCGACAACAAGAGCATCGGCCGCTTTAACCTGGCCGGCATTGCTCCTGCCCGCCGCGGCGTGCCCCAGATTGAGGTAACCTTCGACATCGATGCCAACGGCATCCTCAACGTTTCGGCCAAGGACAAGGCCACGGGCAAGGAACAGAGCATCCGCATCGAAGCCAGCAGCAACCTCTCGGAAGACGAAATCAACCGCATGAAGGCCGAAGCTGCCGCCAACGCCGAAGCCGACAAGAAGGAACGCGAGCGCGTCGACAAGATCAACGAAGCCGACTCCATGATCTTCCAGACCGAGAATCAGCTGAAGGAACTGGGCGACAAGCTCCCCGCCGACAAGAAGGGTGCCATCGAAGCTGCTCTCGGCAAGCTGAAGGAGGCTCACAAGAACCAGGACCTCGCTGCCATCGACACAGCCAAGGCTGAACTGAACAACGCATGGCAGGCAGCCAGTGCCGAAATGTACCAGCAGACTGGTGGTGCACAGCAGCCCGGCAGCGGATTCCAAGGTGGAGCACAAGGTGCACAACAGCCCAATGGCAGCAACAAGGAGGACATCCAGGATGCTGACTTCGAGGAGGTGAAGTAAGGCCACAAGCCAACACAAGCGACACTATAACATGCCAATGGCGTGCAGCTCTCACAGGGGAGTTGCACGCCATTTGCTCTTTACTGGCTCATGTCTTCTATAATCCTGCATTTATCAGTGTTCCTGCAAAATGGATACGCACAGGAAGGCAGAATGTACTGAACCTATATACGCATAAAGCATATTATTCGGAAGTGTTCCTTGAATAAGAGCACATGCTTTAGGGTTATTATGTTTCCCCATTAGCTTGGGTGGGGGATTTTGTGTACATACATCAAACATACATGCAGAAATCGCACCTCAAACTACACATGAGGCAAAAATAGCCATCTTTGCAAGGTAAATTATCTCACAAGAAAAAACGCTGCGGAATTAAAGTAAATTAAGAGAAACTAATGACGTTAACCCGTTGGCGGAATTAATTCAGTGCGTACTTAATTCGCCCTAAGGGCCTACCGTTAATATAGTTGATATATTGCAACACGGTCAGCGCACTAATTTTGCCAATTATTCTGGCAA
>CAMBOH010000046.1 GCA_945869305.1 uncultured bacterium | reverse complement strand
CAGCCCGCTCCTTAAACGCTTGTCAGCTACAAGTGAACACTTGCGAAACTTGAATGAGCTTATAATTTTAGTGTTTGAGCGGCAGGAGCTCCGCACGCTCCAGTAGTAACCTTATAACCTCATAACCTTAAAACTCATAACCTTAAAACTCATAACCCCATAACCTCAGCAACACCCCCATCATCTGAGTACAAACCACTAACACTTAAAATAACGCCATGAATCTACTCACCATCCTCGACCCCGCCACCATCGACTGGTCGCGGGCGCAGTTTGCACTCACAGCCTGCTACCACTGGCTGTTCGTGCCCCTCACGCTGGGCCTTGCCCTCATCATGGGCATCATGGAGACCATCTACTACATCAAGCGCGACGACTTCTGGAAGCATACCGCTCAGTTCTGGATGAAGCTGTTCGGCATCAACTTCGCCATCGGTGTGGCCACGGGCATAATCCTCGAATTTGAGTTCGGCACCAACTGGAGCAACTACTCCTGGTTCGTAGGCGACATCTTCGGCGCACCGCTCGCCATCGAAGGCATCGTAGCCTTCTTCATGGAAGCCACCTTCATTGCCGTCATGTTCTTTGGCTGGAACAAGGTGAGCCGCGGCTTCCACCTGGCCTCCACCTGGCTGACAGGTGTCGGTGCCACCCTTTCGGCATGGTGGATTCTGGTGGCCAATGCCTGGATGCAGCACCCTGTGGGCATGGAGTTCAACCCCGAAACCGTGCGCAACGAAATGGTCGACTTCTTCGCCGTGGCCTTCTCACCCACTGCCGTAATCAAGTTCTTCCACACCGTGTCGAGCGGCTGGATGACAGGAGCCGTCTTCGTAGTCGGCGTGAGCTGCTGGTTCCTGCTCAAGCAGCGCAACCGCCAGCTGGCCTTGGCCTCGGTCAAGGTGGCCAGCATCACCGGCCTGGTGGCTACCCTCATCGTCATGTTTACAGGCGACCAGAGCGGCATCTCCATTGCCCGCGAACAGCCCATGAAGCTGGCCGCAGCCGAAGGACTGCGCCAGGGCGGCACACAGGCCCCCTTCTCGATCGTACCCGGCATCGAAGTGCCCGGCGTGCTGTCCATCCTGGCCACGCACGACCTCAACGGCTATGTGCCCGGCATTGACAACCTGCTGCAGGGCTACACCACTCCCGACGGCCAGACCTTCCCTTCAGCCGAAGAGAAGATGGAACGCGGCCGCAAGGCTCTGGCCGCCTTCACTGACTTCCGGGCCAACCGCCTGAGCGACCCGGCACGTGCTGCCGAGGCTCGCGCCGAACTGCAGGCCAACGTCGACTGCTTCGGCTACGGCTACATCCAGCAAGCTGACGACCTCGTACCTCCCGTGTGGCTTGTCTACTGGTCGTTCCGCCTCATGGTCGGTCTGGGCAGCCTGCTCATGCTCATCCTGATTGTCGTATGGTGGCTGCAACACAAGGGCCGACTCGAAAACGCCCGCTGGATGCACTATGCTGCGCTGGCAGCCATTCCCATGGTCTACGTGGCCGGACAAGCCGGCTGGGTGGTGGCCGAAGTGGGCCGCCAGCCTTGGGCCATCCAGGACCTGCTCCCGCTCAACGCTGCCGTTTCGCAGATGTCTCCCTCGGGCGTAGCCCTCACCTTCTTCCTCTTTGTCGTCGTGTTCACCGCCCTGCTGGCCGCCGAAGTCAAAATCATGTGTAAGGCCATCAAGAACCATCAGGCATAAACCCCGAAAATCCAATCCGCTATGATAACCTACTCCTTCCTCCAACAATATTGGTGGCTGCTCGTCTCGCTGCTGGGCGGCCTGCTCGTGTTCCTGCTTTTCGTGCAGGGTGCCAACACGCTGCTCTTCCGGCTGGGCCGCACTGAGGACGAACGCAGCCTCATCGTCAACTCCACCGGACGCAAGTGGGAATTCACCTTCACCACCCTCGTCACCTTCGGCGGTGCCTTCTTCGCCTCCTTCCCGCTGTTCTACAGCACCAGCTTCGGCGGAGCCTACTGGGTGTGGATGCTCATTCTGGTCAGCTTCGTGCTCCAGGCCGTGGCCTACGAATACCAGTCGAAGCCGGGCAACGTAATGGGCCGCAACACCTACCGCCGCTTCTTGGTGTTCAACGGCTTTGTCGGACCCTTTGTGGTAGGTGCCGCCGTAGGCACCTTCTTCACCGGCTCGGCCTTCACAGTCAACCGTGCCGCCATGGGCAGTGCCGACTTGTCCCAGCTGTCGCCTGTCATCAGCCAGTGGGCCAATGCCTGGCACGGACTCGACGCGCTGGCCAATCCCTGGAACTGGGTACTGGGCCTCGCCGTCTTCTTCCTGGCCCGCGTGCTCGGCTCGCTCTACCTGCTCAACAACCTCCACAGCGACACGCTGCAACCCCGCCTGCACCGTCAGGTGCTGGCCGATGCCGTTCCCTTCGTGCTGCTCTTCGTGTCCTTTGTGGTGTATGTGCTCACGGCCACTGGCCTGACCTACGACCCATCGAGCAGCCAGTTTGCCGCCGAACCCTACAAGTACCTGCACAACCTGTTGGCCATGCCCGGTGTGGCAGTGGTCTTCGTGCTGGGCGTGGTGCTGGTGCTGGCAGGCATCGCGCGCACCCTGCTCAAGGCTGGCGACCGCTGTGGCATCTGGTACACCGGCATAGGCACCGTACTCGCCGTGCTGGGCCTGCTGCTGCTGGCTGGCTGGAACAACACCGCCTACTATCCCTCAAGCATCGACCCGCAAAGCTCGCTCTGCCTGCAGAACAGCTGCTCCAGCGAGTTCACGCTGCGCACCATGGCCTGGGTGAGCCTGCTCATCCCCTTCGTGCTGGCCTACATTGCCTATGCCTGGTACTCCATCGACCGCGGCGGACTGTCACAGAAGGAGCTCGACGGAAACGACCACAAGTATTGAGGAGACCGCCCGGGTTTTACCCCAAGGACCTCTCGTCCCCTACTCATCTCCCAACCGGCCGACACAGGCTGATTGGGAGATTTCTTGTTACGGCAGGGCCTGGACAAGGCCTTTTATATACTGCGCAACAAATCCATCTGCTTCCAGAACACGCTCCTATTCCGCATCATCGCCACCGGCCGACCTACTTGCGCTGAACCGGGCGGAGACCAAGCGGACCGTAACTGTCCGTAGCAGGCACGCAGCCCTCCCCCCTTTTTCAGAGAAGTATATCTTCTATCGCCATCGGAGTATATCTTCTATGGCCAAGAAGATATACTTCTTCTGAAAGTTAGTAGTACTGTTTCTGGGAAACATTATGGGCCAACGGCTTTAACCGGGGCAAAAGCGTCTCTACTCAACGCTTGTCTCCTGACGCCTCTGCTCCTTCTTTATCGCTTGTCGAACACAGACAAGAGGCGATGGTGCGCTACCTTTCGCCATGAGGGCACTGCGGTCCGAGCGTACCTCAACGAAACGAGGGTGTGCCGAAGCACACCCTCGTTCTTGCATCTCTGTGTCAGAAGGCGCGTTCCTTACGCCTTGACTGTAATGAGATAATAGTTCTTCTTGCCGCGCTGCACGAGCAGGTATTTGCCGTTGATCAGGTCCTCCTCGGTGACAAGACGGTCGAAAGCGGCGAGCTTTTCCTTGTTCAGGCTGACACCGCCGCCCTGCGTGAGCTTGCGCATTTCGCCCTTTGAGGCAAAACACTGGGTGTGTTCGGCCAGGAGGTCCACAGCCTTGGCGCCTACCGCCTGTTCGCGGTTCACCTCAAAGCGGGGCACGCCGTCGAATACGCTGAGCAGGGTGTCCTCGTCGAGCTTGAGCAGGCTCTGCTTGGTGGCCTTGCCGAAGAGGATGTTGCTGGCTTCGAGCGCCATCTCGTAGTCTTCGCGGCTGTGTACCATGCAGGTCACCTCCTCGCCCAGCCGCTTCTGGAGCAGGCGGCGGCCCGGGTCGGCACGGTGCTCGGCAATCAGGCTGTCAATCTCCTCATGGGGCAGGCTGGTGAAGATCTTGATGTAGCGTTCGGCCTCCTCGTCGCCCACATTGAGCCAGAACTGGTAGAACTTGTAGGGTGTGGTGTAACGGCGGTCGAGCCACACGTTGCCCTGCTCGGTCTTGCCGAACTTCTTGCCGTCGGCTTTGGTGATGAGCGGACAGGTCAGGGCGTAGGCGTCGGCTTCAGCGCCGAGGGTGCGGCGGATGAGCTCGGTACCCGTCGTGATGTTGCCCCACTGGTCGGAGCCGCCCATCTGGAGCTTGCAGTGTTTCTCCTGATAGAGGTGGAGGAAGTCGTAGCCTTGCAGCAGCTGGTAGGTGAACTCGGTGAACGACAGGCCGTCGCGGGCTTCGCCGTTGAGTCGCTTCTTCACGCTGTCCTTGGCCATCATGTAGTTGACGGTGATGTGCTTGCCGATTTCGCGGGCAAAGTCGAGGAAGGTAAAGTGCTTCATCCAGTCGTAGTTGTTGACCAGTTCGGCGGCATTGGGGGCGTCGGAGTCGAAGTCGAGGAAGTGGGAAAGCTGGCTCTTGATGCACTCCACATTGTGACGGAGCACCTCCTCGGTGAGCAGGTTGCGCTCGGCACTCTTGCCCGAGGGGTCGCCAATCATGCCTGTTGCACCGCCTACCAGGGCGATGGGCTTGTGGCCGGCACGCTGGAAGTGACGCAGCATCATCACCGAACAGAGGTGGCCGATGTGCAGCGAATCGGCGGTGGGGTCGATACCCACATAGGCGGTTACCATCTCCTTGTCGAGCAGCTCTTCGGTGCCGGGCATCATCTGGTGGAGCATTCCGCGCCATTTCAGTTCTTCAACAAAATTCATGGAACTTTCTTTTTAGGGATGGCGGGCCGTTCGGGTGGGCTGCGCCGGGAGGTGCAGCCTGCCCGTGCGGCTCGCACGGAAATGTTTGTTTCTTGCGGGGGCAAAATTACGCTTTTCTTTCTATTCTGCCTTCCGGGCCGCTCACTTATTTGGCGTGGTCCACAGCCGGACCGTACCCAGACCGCGCCAAAAACAATGTCCGCCGACACAGGGTTGTGCCGGCGGACTGCTTGTCTGGTTACTGTGCGGACCGTCTGTCCGCACGGATGCTGTCGTTTACTTCACGAGCACCTTCTTGCCGTTTACAATCTGGATGCCCTTGCCCAGCGTGTTGAGCTGGCGGCCATCGAGGCTGTAGATGGTGAGCTTGCCCGTAGCGGGCTGCTCTACGGCGATGATGCCGGTGGGGCCATTGAGGCTGAAATCGGAAGTGTTCTTCACACCGGGCATGCTGAAGTAGGCCGTCAAATCGCCGTATACCCATACCAGGGCTCCCTGCAACGAGGGATTGTCCTTAAGGTTCAAGGCTGTGCGTACTTCTGAGTTGGCAGGAAGCTGGACAGGCACATACAATTCAGTCGTACCGATGGCAATGTTCGAAGCCTGAGTCTTTTCATCGCCGGCAGGATAAATGGTGTTGTCCTTAATGCTACCGAGGATTTCACCCTTCACCCAAACCTTTTCGGTGACGCGGCCATTGTAGTACTGCACGTCGGCGGGGGTGTAGGCATCTTCGAAGGTGCCCTGTCCCTCAATGACGTAGAGGTCGAAGCTGGCGCGGCTTTCGAGGTAGGTGGCGGTTTCGGCGGTGGTCACACTGATTACGGTGTGGCCCTTGCCAACGAGGCTGATGTTGCCCTCAGCGTCTACGGTAGCCACGGTGGAGTCGCTCGAAGCGAAGGTCTTCTCGCCGTCGGAGAGGGTCGAGAGGGCGTTGCTTACCTGCTGTGCATCACCGGGGAGAACGACTACAGAGTCGGCGGCCCAGGCGGTTTCGGCGTTCTTGAGGTTCGTGATCATCTGCACGTCGGTAGCTTGGCAGGGATAGAGCTGGGCAACACCCTTGTAGTAGGCCACATAGCCGCTGACGTTGTAGGTCTTGGAAGTGTCGAAGATGACATCGCCGAGCACGCTGAAGTTGTCGCGGAGGGTGATGGAGTTGTCGCTGTCGTCGAGCACGGTGATGTTCGAGTTCTGGATGGCTTCAGAGTCGAAGAAGACGCCCTGCAGCTGCACGTAGCGGTTCTGGTAAGCGAAGGCAGCGTCGTTGCCGAGGTCGGCAATGGTCACCACCTGGGGTTCAACGGCATTGGCGGAGCTGCTCACGCTGACACCTTCATAGGAAGTGACGATAAGCTGTGCGGCATTGTTGTAGAGGGAGAGCTGTCCAGCGATTTTTCCCGAGATGCGGTCGCCCTTCTGGAAGGTAGCGGCAGCGCCGTAGAAGAGGAAGGCATTGCCGTCGCTCA
The DNA here is from genome assembly GCA_945869305.1 of uncultured bacterium. GTDB lineage: Bacteria > Bacteroidota > Bacteroidia > Bacteroidales > Bacteroidaceae > Alloprevotella. The sequence goes on along the minus strand of CAMBOH010000046.1, from coordinate 9,797 downwards.
CGTAGACGCTGGTGTTGCTGCCACGGACGCCCACACCGACCACGAGCAGGTCGCTGAACTCATAGGTCACATCTACCTTGTCAGCAGTGGCTGCGGCCTTCAGGTCGGTCAGCGAAGTGTAGTTGGGCACTTCGGGTTCTTCGGGCGTTTCACCGCCGCTGGGAACATCGCCATTTGTGTAAATTTCGATGTTTCCGAAGCAGAACTGGCCAGCCTTGGAATTGCCATCAGTACCGTAATCGGCCTTTTCACCCACTGTGAACGTCACACTGGCTGCATCACCTGTCCAAGTCACGGTCCAATTAGTGACATCAATGTTTACCTCACCCACACTGGCTGTGATAGGGGCCAAACGCTTCTTGCCCTGTGCAGACAGATTGAAAACCAAGGTCGTCATGTTTTCGCCCGTTGTCGACACGGTCACGGTGCCCTTGGCATACGTGCGGGCATCGTTAGCACTGCCATTAATGGCAGGAACAGAACTACCTGTTTCCTTCATCATCACCACGGTGTAAGGAGCAACCTCACGAGAAAGGCCATCGGTCACTTTAGTCCAATCACTTGCTGCATTCCAACTGAACACGGTGCTTTCGGCAAAGGCCGTCAGGGCCATGAGCAGGAAGGCAACAAAAGAGAGTAAAATCTTCTTCATGCTTTTTGCATTTTAAGTATTAGTATGTTTGAAAATTTAGATTGTTTGCTTCATTCACCTTGCAAAAGTATACATTCCGCCATTGGCTTCCAAAGGTTTTCGCATTAAGTTTTGGTAAAAAGCACGACAAGGGCCTCCAAAGAGCAGCTTCCACCGGTCAACAAGCGTTCAAGGAGCGGGCTGAAGGCCCAACAAGCGCCCAGCCCAGGGCCTTCACTCCGCTCCTTAAACGTCTGTTGACCACAGGTGAATACCTGCGAATCCTGAATGTTCACTATATCAACGGAGTCATAAAAACAGGAAGTAGAGTGGTGGACCCGTCTTTGGCATAATCCTTGGTATATATGAGATAACGCTCTCCTATTCTGTCTGAATATTTGTTGCAGAAAGCATCAAGCGAGGCATGCGTCTTGTAGCCAGATGACTTTACCTCAATCGGACACACCTTGCTGCCACGGGAAATCAGGAAATCCACCTCGTAATAATGTTTCTCGTCCTTAGCCCACGTGTGATAATAAATGTTGTTGCCACTTGCCACCAACATCTGCGCCACCAAATTCTCATAGACATAACCAAGATTAGCCGACAACTTGTCGCTCAACAGTTTCTGGTAGATAATATTCTCTGTAAAATCCTTATCCCAAAATGCAAGTGTAACAAACAAGCCTGTGTCCGCAGTGTAAATCTTGCAGCATCCATTATCCTTAGTCAGTCCCATACCCACCGACGGGTCTTTCACATTGTACGCCACATTGGCCACCTTGCTTTCCTCAAGGCACTGCATGGCCTCTTTCATCTTATTCTCTGACATACTACCCACTGCAGAAGAGAATGAATACTTTGAGGCATTGCGGCTAAGTTGCGACGGTATGGAAAGAAACATTCTCGACACAACACCGGAAGAATCAACCTTCAACAGGTCATCATTATATAGATTGATGATATTCCGCTTCACCTTGTCCACCATCTGAAGGTTGTTAGTGTCAAGCAATTCATTCACGGCCTGCGGCATTCCCCCCACAAGCATATACAGCCGCAAGTCACGCATCGCACTCCTAAGCGAAGGTCCGACCTCCATTCCCTTTGCCAGCATTTGCCTGAAAATGTCAATGGAAACTTCATCGCCCATTGCCCATCTGAATTCCTCGAAATCCATTGGATTCATCTGCACCCGTTCCTCTTCGCTCGGGATAGTGATGCTTTCTGTGTTCTTGCGAATACTGATGAGCGACCCCGTCTCTATATAGTCATAACGCCCGTCTGCCACAAGATATTTGATTGCCTGACGGGCCTTCGGACAATTTTGCACCTCGTCGAATATGACCAGTGAGTTGCGCTTATGAAGGTTTACGTGGTATGTTGCCTGCAGGAATATGAACAGTCTGTCAATATCCATCAGGTCATCAAATATGGACTTAACATCCTTCGATGCCCTGTTGAAGTCAATCAGGATGTAAGACTTGTACTCGTTTTTTGCAAACTCCTCCACAATGGTAGATTTGCCCACACGCCTTGCTCCCTCAATGAGCAAGGCCGTACGTCCTGAAGACTCCGACTTCCACGTCAGCATCTTCCCGTAAATCTTTCGTCTAAACACTCTCTTCATAGAAGCGAACAAGTTGATTTCGGGTACAAAGTTGCTACACTTTCTTCTTTCCCCCAAATTTTTTTTGCGCCAAAACCCGGGTTTCCCCGAAATTTTCATTGTCCGAAACCGCAGTTTCCCCAAAATTTCGCCACAGTGCTTTCTCAAAAGCGATAGATGCATTACGCTCTTTCCATTGAAAGCCCACACAATGAGACAAAGAGACCAAATGCCTTGACATTCAACCTCCTTCATCATATATTCACAGGGCGCACTTCATGGCCTCAGTCTACCCAGGGCGTTGCCCTGGGTAAGGTTGACCGCCATTGGTTTGCAGGCATTCAGGGAACGGGCTGAAGAGCTCAAATGGGATAACAAGCGTTCAAGGAGCGGGCTGAAGGCCCAACAAGCACCCAGCCCAGGGCAACCGACGAAGGAGCGAGAGTAGAGCGGAGCTTGCTCCAGCTATACCGAGCGAGGAGGAGGAAGACGAAGTCAACGCCCTGGGTAAGGTTAACCGCCGCATCTGCGCCCTGAAAGGGCAAAAGCATGTATACATATCGTTTGAATACCAACGCTTTTGCCCTTGCAGGGCGCACTTCATCGCCTCAGTCTACCCAGGGTGTTGCCCTGGGCTGGGGGCTTGCTGGGCCTTCAGCCCGCTCCTTGAACGCCTGTCAATCCATCCTGTCGGACTGGCACGCGATGCTGTTCCCCAACATTCGACCTCGCGCGGCAGAACGCAAAAAGAGCTGTGTCATATAGACACAGCTCGTGGAGAAGAGCCCTGCGCAAAGTGGGGAAGAAAAAAAAGCGCAGGGCTCGGGGGAAGGGGATGTTGTTCCACACCGATTCGAACGATGACTGAGAGAACCAAAAACTCTAGTGCTACCATTACACCATGGAACAATCCGTCAGACTCTGCAAGTCGTTTCCGATTTGCGTGGCAAAAGTAGAAAGGATATTTGAAACAGCCAAACAAACTGCGGGAAAACTTTTAGCACCTCCCGCCGCCGTTTTCGGCCTGGCCTTTCCTCGTGCCGCCCCGCCTCACTTGCCTTCCTTCAGGTAGAGGAGGGCGCGCTTGTAGAGGTCGTTGCGCTTGTTGACCAAGCGGAAGTATTCGTTGCGATCCCACAGGTCATAGGCGATTGTGGCCTTCAGGGCGAAGCGCAGGTCGTCGAGCGTTTCCTGGAGCTCCTTGTCGTCCTTCGGCTCCACCTTCTTGCTCTTGGCTTCGGCTATGATGGAGTCGGTGAGCGAGGCGGGCACCTCGTAGCGGGCCAGATAGTCGTCGAAGGTGGCGTACTTCTTCTTCAGCTCCTTGCGGTGTTCGTCGACATAGCGCAGAGTGTACTCGTTGATCAGGTTGTAGCGGCGCAGCCCGCGGTACATGGGGGTGTAGACGGTCGTGTCGATGGGCACGAAGATGTCGGGCATGATGCCTCCGCCACCATAGACGGTGCGGTTGCGCACCAGGGTCTTGTAGACCTTGGTCGAGTCGAGGTGGATGCTGTCGAGACAGGTCAGCTCGCCCCGCGTATAGCGCTCTTCGAGGTCGCGGTTGTACTCTTCCTTTTCGCCCTTCACGTAGGGCTTCTGGATGCAGCGGCCCGAGGGGGTGTAGTAGTGCGACACGGTGAGGCGTATCATCGAGCCGTCGGGCAGGTCGATCGGACGCTGCACCAGTCCCTTGCCAAAGGTGCGCCGGCCGATGATGGTGCCGCGGTCGTGGTCCTGTACAGCACCGCTCACAATCTCGGCAGCCGATGCGGTGTATTCGTCCACGAGTATCACCACGCGCCCTTTCTTCGTCATCAGGCCGCCCGCGTCGGCGCGCAACACCTGGCGGGGTGCTACGCGTCCTTCGGTGTAGACTACCATGCTGCCTTCGGGCAGGAACTCGCTGGCCACCTCCTGTGCGGCGTTGAGGTAGCCGCCACCGTTGACCGAAAGGTCGAAGATGAGGTCCTTCATGCCCTGCTGCTGGAGGAGCTGGATCTTGTCGTGTACCTCACGGCCCGAAGTGGCCCCGAAGCTGTCCAGGTGGATGTAGCCGGTGGTGGCGTCGACCATGTAGGCGGCATCGACAGTGTAGACGGGAATCTTGTCGCGCACAATCTTGAAGTGGAGCACCTCGGGCACCCCGCGGCGCACCACTTCGAGGTTGGCGATAGTGCCTTTTGGTCCGCGCAGGTTCTGCATGATGCTGTCGCGCTCCATCTTGACTCCGGCTATGGTGATGCCGTTGACGGCTATGATGCGGTCGCCGGCCAGCACGCCTGCCTTCTCACACGGGCCTTTGCTGATAACCTGCAGCACGAGGAGGGTGTCCTTGACCATGTTGAAGCTCACGCCGATGCCCTCAAAGTTGCCCGTGAGGGGTTCGTTGAGCTTCTTGGTCTCCTTGGCATTGGTGTATGAGGAGTGGGGGTCGAGCTTGCTGAGTATGCCGTTGATGGCGTCTTCCACGAGTTTCTGCTGGTCGACCGAGTCGACATAGAGGCTGGCAATGGCCAACTGGGCCATCTGGAGCTTCTTGACCTGATCGATGTCGATGTCGTTGTAGGGGTTCTGTGCATGCAGCTGCACGACGGACAGGCCGAACAGCAGCGCGATAAGAATGTGTCTCATGAATGAATGGATGGATGGAATAGGGTTGTATATATATATTAAGGAGTGGCACGACGCACCAGAGGGACGCACCGTCCGATGCCGGAAGGTCAGGGTTTCGGCTGAGGCACGAAGTCGGACACGTCCTTGCCGAAGGCTATAAGCTCGCGCACGACGCTCGACGAGATGTGGGCATACTGTGCCTCGGTGAAGAGGAGCACGGTCTCGACTCCGCCCAGGCGGCTGTTCATGGCGGCTATGTCGCGCTCGTACTCAAAGTCCTTGACCGAGCGCAGGCCACGAAGGATGAAGCCGGCCTGCTCGCGGTGGGCCAGGTCGATGGTCAGGTCGTTGTAGGCCACGACACGGATGCGCGGCTCGTTGTGATAGAGTGCGGCGATGCGGGCCACGCGCTGCTCGGGGGTGTAGAGCGAACGCTTTTTGTCGTTGATGCCCACGCCTATCACGATGCGGTCAAACAGGGGCAGGCCGCGGGCCACGATGCTGGCATGGCCTACGGTGAAGGGGTCGAACGACCCGGGGAATATGGCTGTCTTCATATAGTTGCATGTTTTGGGAGGTTATGGGGTTATGAGGTTATGAGGTTATGAGGGAGGAAGTTATGAGGTTATAATGATACGGTCTAAAGAAGGGGCAAAAGCGCATTGGCTGCGTCCTGCTTCATGCGTTGGAGCTACGCTAAAGAAGGGGCTACAAGCGCATAGACTGCGCCCTGCTTCATGCGTTGGAGCCACGCCCCGAAGGGGCAAAAGCGCATAGCCCAGGGCAGCGCCCTGGGTTGGGTGGTCGCCGCTATTGCGCCCTGAAGGGGCAAAAGCGTCAGGAGACAAGCGTTGTATAGAGACGCTTTTGCCCTTTCAGGGCGCACTTCATCGTCTCCTGGCACCCAGGGCGTTGCCCTGGGCTATGCGCTCGTTGCCCCTTCGGGGCGCACCTTGAACGCTTGTTGTCCTTTTAGGGCAATGCACCTTCTTTAAGCGCACCCGCACTCACGCGCTACTCCTCTTCGTCGGCCAGGTCTTCCTCCACCACCAGGTTGTCGATGATGAAGCCCTGACGCTCCATGGTGTTCTTGCCCATATAGTACTCCAGCAGCGAGTTCACGTTGTCGCTCTTGTGCAGGGTGACGGGTTCGAGACGCATGTCAGGCCCGATGAAGTGTTTGAACTCGTCGGGCGAAATCTCGCCCAGACCCTTGAAGCGGGTTATTTCGGGGGCGGGACTGAGCTTCTCGATGGCTGCGACGCGCTCCTCCTCAGAGTAGCAATAAATGGTTTCGAACTCCGAACGGTCGGCCGCCTGCGTCTTCTTCAGGATGGCTGCTCCCGCGCTGCGCTCGCTGAGGGTGGCGGCGGGCTTGGCTGCGCCGCGTACCTTCTTCTTCTTGTTGCGCACGCGGAAGAGCGGGGTTTGCAGGATGTAGACGTGGCCCTTCTTGATGAGGTCGGGGAAGAACTGCAGGAAGAAGGTGATCATGAGCAGGCGTATGTGCATGCCGTCGACATCGGCATCGGTGGCGACGATGACCTTGTTGTAGCGCAGTCCGTCGAGTCCCTCCTCGATGTTGAGGGCGGCCTGGAGCAGGTTGAACTCTTCGTTTTCGTACACTACCTTCTTGGTCAGCCCATAGCAGTTGAGGGGCTTGCCGCGCAGGGAGAACACGGCCTGGGTGTTCACGTCGCGGCTCTTGGTGATGGAGCCGCTGGCCGAGTCGCCCTCGGTGATGAAGATGGAGGAGTCCCAGCGGGGGTCGGCTTCGTCCTCGCCGTCACGCTTGCGGGCCTTGGGTGCGGGGTCGTTCAGGTGTACGCGGCAGTCGCGGAGCTTGCGGTTGTGGAGATTGGCCTTCTTGGCGCGTTCGCGGGCCAGCTTGGTCACGCCGGCAATGGCCTTGCGCTCCTTCTCGCTTTCCTCTATCTTCTGCTTGATCACATCGGCCACGTCGGTGTGTTTGTGGAGGTAGTTGTCGACCTGCTCCTTGACAAAGTCTCCCACGAACTTGTTGACGCTGACTCCCGAAAGCGGGAAGGGCTTTCCGTTGAGGTCCTTGTCGGGGGCCATGGTGAGCGATCCGAGCTTGATTTTCGTCTGGCTCTCAAAGAGCGGTTCTATCACACGGATGGCCACGGCTGCCACGAGTCCGTTGCGCACGTCCTGCACGTCGTAGTTCTTGCCCATATACTCCTTGATGGTGCGGGCAATGTGTTCCTTGAAGGCACTCTGGTGGGTGCCGCCCTGGGTGGTGTGCTGGCCGTTGACGAAGGAGTAATACTCCTCGCCGTACTGCGAGGTATGGGTGAAGGCTATGTCAATGCCCGGTGCCGAGAGGTGGACGATGGGGTACAGGCCCGGTGCGGTCATGTTGTCGTTGAGCAGGTCTTCGAGTCCGTTGCGGCTCAGGATGCGCCTGCCGTTGTAGAAGATGGCGAGCCCTGTGTTCAGGTAGGTGTAGTTGCGGAGCATGTTTTCGACAAACTCTCCGTGGAAGCGGTAGTTCTGGAAGAGGCTCTTGTCGGGTTCGAAGAAGGTGTAGGTGCCGTTTTCTTCCTCGCACGGCCCTTCCTCGTCGCTCACGAGCACCCCCTTCTCGAATATCGCCTCGCGCATCTGCCCGTCGCGCACACTGCGGGCGATGAAGCGCGAGGAAAGGGCGTTCACCGCCTTCAGACCCACACCGTTCATTCCCACCGAGGCGGTGAACACGGCCGTGTCATACTTGCCGCCGGTGTTGAGCTTCGACACGGCATCGACCAGCGAGCCGAGGGGAATGCCGCGCCCATAGTCGCGTATTTCGGCCGACAGGTTGTCGTGGATGGTCACCTCGATGCGCTTGCCGTAACCTTCGTTGAACTCGTCGATGCTGTTGTCTATGCTTTCCTTGAGCAGCACGTAGATGCCGTCTTCGGCATGGGAGCCGTCGCCCAGACGGCCGATGTACATGCCGGGACGGGTTCGGATGTGCTCGGTGTCTTCGAGGTGTCTGATTTTACTCTCGTCGTAAACGACTTCGGGAGTGGCGGCGGTGGTGGGTGAGTCTGTCATGGTGTGCTGTAGATAGGTGGAAGGTCGGTGTGTTGGGTGCAGGCCGTCAGATGGACTGCTTGTAGCAGCGGCGGCGCTTGTGCTGCTCTGTCTTGAAGTACTGCCACTGGTTCTGAACCTTGTCGTTCTGTTCCAGCTCGGGGTTGCTCTCGGCATACTCGAAGCCGAGTTGCTGGTAGACGGGTATGAGGTCGGTGAAGAGCAGGGCATTCACGCCCTTGTTCTGGTAGTCGGGCCGTACGCCGACGAGGAGCAGGTCGAGCATCTTGGGACGTTTCCAGAGCAAGGCCCGGAGCAGGTAGAACCACCCGAAGGGGAAGAGGCGTCCCTTGGCTTTCTGAAGGGCCTCGGACAGCGAGGCCATCGAGATGCCCACGGCCACGATTTCGTTCTGCTCGTTTTCGACGAGGCTGACCATGCGCAGGTCGAGCACCGGCACGTACATCTTCACATATTGGTCAATCTGTCGCTCTGTCATGCGCGAGAAGTTGAACAGGGGGGCGTACGCGTCGTTGATGAGGCGGAAGATCTGGTGGCCGATGCCGCTCCGCATCACCTCTCGCTTGCTGGTGAGCTTGCGTATGTGGAGGTTGTACTTGCGGGCTATGATGTCGGAGATGCGCTTGTGCTTCTCGGGAATGGAATCGGGCACGTAGATTTTCATTTCCACCCAGTCGGCGCTCTTCTCCAGACCGAGCTGCTCCATGTGGTGCGGGTAGTAGGGATAGTTGTAGATGGTGGCCATCGTGGAGAGCTGGTCGAAGCCCTCGATGAGCATGCCCTCGGCATCCATGTCGGTGAAGCCGAGCGGGCCTTCCAGACAGTCCATGCCCCGCTCCTTGCCCCACTGCCTGACGGTGTCAATCAGGGCGCGGCTCACCTCGATGTCGTCGATGAAGTCTATCCAGCCGAAGCGAACGGTCTTCTTCTTCCACTGCTCGTTGGCGCGGTGGTTGATGATGGCGGCCACGCGCCCCACTATCTTCCCTTCGCGATAGGCCAGAAAATAGTCGGCCTCGCAGAACTCGAAGGCGGCGTTCTTGGAGGGCGAGAAGGTGTTGAGCATGTCATCGTAAAGGTCGGGAACGGCATATTTGTTCTCCTTATAGAACTCGTAGTTGAAACGGATGAAGCGTTTCAGCTCCGACCTGCTGTTCACTTTTCTTATTTCTACAGCCATGTTTATACTGGGGTGTGAGTAGGTGATTTACTTGGGTGATTGGCAGGCAAAAATAGTAATTTCCGCACACCTATCGGCGCGGCGGGGCTTTTTTTCGCTGACGGAGGCGGTTCTTGGGGATTTTCCGGCAATTTGTGGAATGCTCCATAGATTCTCAGAAGGGGCAGCTGCGCTGCAGATTCCGTCTGACATCTGTCTGACATCTGTGGATAAATAAAATTCATCTGCGGACTGACCGGAAGCAGGAAGCGACGGTGCACTGCGCGCGACACCGGACCCAAGACAATCGTTTTGATCATCATCGGAACTCAAACGGACTGTCATATAAAACTCCAAGTAGGTTCTGAGGATGAATCATACGCTCTTTATATACGCTTTTTCAGGGTCGTAAAAATCCTTCAACCCTTCAGCAGACCCTTCTTTCTCATTGATACTCAGAGAGAAACTGGCTGAAGGGTTTGGATTTCAAACCCTTCAGACCCTTCAGCCAACCCTTCAGTCCTGAGTAGGTTTTTACAAAGGTTGGTTCAGGCAAAACGGAGGCTGGGACAGGCATGACGACTCGACGGGTTGTTACGCCGAAAGCCGGACTTGCAGGTCATGAACCAGGAGGGTTCGCAACAGCATGGCTGCTGAAGGATACCTGTCAGGCTGTCTTGTACTGAAATAGGTTGACCACAAAACCATCAAATTTTAGTACAATG
>CAMBOH010000045.1 GCA_945869305.1 uncultured bacterium | reverse complement strand
GCCATATCCTATTGAGCTATGTAGTCGATGCAAAATTAAGAATAAAAGGGATAATTGCTAAGTTTTGCCGCTTTTTTGAGGTTCACCAGAAAAGCCTTAACTTTGCCTCGCCAATCTAATACTGTAAGTTCTCTGCCATGAAACATCTTTGTTCCCTTTTGTGCTTCCTGTTGCTGGCCCTGCCGGCCCTGAGCAAGGAGCGCACCATCAAGCCCGGTGTCCTTTGGCCTGACGCTGCGGGCAACCACATCAACGCCCATGGAGGCGGCGTGCTGTTCTACAAAGGCTATTACTACTGGTATGGCGAACACAAGGCCGAGCATACCTCGGCGGCTTTGGTGGGCGTGACCTGCTACCGCTCCAAGGACCTCGTGAACTGGACCTGCTGCGGCGTGGCCCTGCCCGTAGAGGAACAGGTGGGCAGCGACATCGAAAAGGGCTGCACGATGGAACGCCCCAAGGTGGTCTACTGCGCACGGACGGGCAAGTTCGTCATGTGGTTCCACCTGGAGCTGAAGGGACACGGCTATGCGGCTGCGCGGGCTGCCGTGGCAGTGGCCGACAAGCCGACCGGACCATTCCTCTATCTGCGCTCGGGACGTGTGAATCCCTACTGCTGGCCTGCCGACTGGACCGAAGCCGACCATGCCTGTGCCGACACGCTCCAGGCAGCCCACTTCGGCCGCTGGTGGACCGAACCGTGGCGCAGGGCCATCACACAGGGTCTCTTCGTGAAGCGTGATTTCAGTGGAGGCCAGATGGCCCGCGACATGACGCTCTATGTCGACGACGACGGACGCGCCTACCACATATTTTCCTCGGAGGACAACCTCACGCTCCAGGTGGCCGAGCTCTCCGACGACTTCACCTACCACACGGGCCGCTACTGGCGCATCGCGCCGGGCGGACAGAACGAGGCTCCGGCCCTCTTCAAACACGAAGGCCGCTACTGGCTCATCACCAGCGGCTGTACGGGCTGGGCTCCCAACGAGGCGCGCATGTTCACCGCCGAACGTATCAGCGGACCCTGGAAGCAGCTGCCTTCGCCCTGCAGCGGACCGAACGCCAAGCTGACCTTTGGCGGACAGAGCACCTATGTCCTGCCCGTGCAGGGCAGGCCCGGCGCCTTCATCTTCATGGCCGACATCTGGCGGCCGCAGCATCCCATCGACGCCCGCTACGTGTGGCTACCCATTACCTTCAAGGACAACGTGCCCGTGGTGGAGTGGCGCGACGAGTGGGCTCCCGCCGATTTTTTCCGATAACACTAACCCTTAACCTCATCAGTATATCGCTATCATGAAACACGCTTTCTGGGCTTTCCTGCTCATGCTCTGCTGCTCCCTGAGCACTGTGCAGGCGGCCGACACGAAGTCCCACACCTTTGAGGTGGGCAAGGGCACTTTCCTGCTCGATGGGAAGCCCTTTGTGGTGAAGGCAGCCGAGCTGCACTATCCGCGCATTCCCCGCGCCTACTGGGAGCACCGCATCAGGATGTGCAAGGCGTTGGGCATGAATACCATCTGCCTCTACGTGTTCTGGAACATCCACGAACAGCAGCCCGGCGAATTCGACTTCACGGGCAACAACGACGTGGCCGAGTTCTGCCGCCTCGCGCAGAAACACGGCATGTGGGTCATCGTGCGCCCCGGCCCCTATGTGTGTGCCGAGTGGGAAATGGGTGGCCTGCCCTGGTGGCTGCTCAAGAAGAAGGATGTGAAGCTCCGTTCGCTCGCCCCCTACTACATGGAGCGGGTCAGGATTTTCGAGACAGAAGTGGCCAAACACCTCGCTCCGCTCACCGTCGACAAGGGCGGCCCCATCCTCATGGTGCAGGTCGAAAACGAGTTTGGCGCCTACGGCCAGGACAAGCCCTATATCAGTGCCGTGCGCGACCTGCTGCGCGAGGTGGGATTCGACAAGGTCGTGCTCTTCCAGTGTGACTGGGCCAGCACCTTCGAACGCAACGCCCTCGATGACCTCGTGTGGACCATGAACTTCGGCACAGGAGCCAACATTGACGAACAGTTCCGCCGTCTCGACGAGGTGCGCCCCGATGCACCCAAAATGTGTTCGGAGTATTGGAGCGGATGGTTCGACAGGTGGGGTTCGGCCCACGAGACCCGTGCGGCCAAGGATATGGTTGACGGTATCGACCAGATGCTCTCGCGCGGCATTTCATTCTCCCTCTACATGACCCACGGCGGCACCTCATTCGGCCATTGGGCCGGAGGCAACAGTCCCTGGCTCGTGCCCGACGTGACCTCCTACGACTACGATGCCCCCATCAACGAGTACGGACACGCTACGCCGAAGTACTTTGAGCTGCGCAAGCTGCTCGAAAAGTATGCCGGCGGGATGAAGCTCCCCGCCGTGCCTGCACCACCCGCACCGCTCATCACATTGCCCGAAATCACTCTCAGCGAATATGCTCCGCTGCTCAGCGGCAGGGAGCGCACCGTGACCGGCGCGGTGAAGACCTTCGAAGAACTTGACATGGGATTCGGCACGGTCGTCTACACCACCACACTGCCCGAGCTGCCCGAACGGGCCGTGCTCCATGCCGACGTGCACGACTATGCCGTGGTGTTCATGAACGGGCGGCGCGTGGGCGTGATTGACCGCACGAAGAGCCAGAACAGCCTGCCTCTGCCAGCCTGTGCCGAAGGAACAGAACTGAAAATGGTGGTCGAAGGCATGGGACGCATCAACTTCGGCGGCGGCATCTATGACTACAAGGGTATCGTGGGCCAGCCGCGCATCGAACTTGTTCACACCGGCATGCGCACGACCCACGAGCCGCTGGAATGGAGGATGGAACTCCTGCCCGACACCTACGGACATGCACGCGCCGCCTTCACGCATCCCGCACAGCCTGCTTCGGGCAGTCGTGCCGGTTACTACCGGGCGACCTTCAACCTCAAGCGCACGGGCGACACGTTCCTCAACACCGAAGCCTTCGGCAAGGGGCTCGTTTACCTCAACGGCCATGCTCTGGGCCGCTTCTGGAGCATCGGGCCGCAGCAGACGCTCTACGTGCCGGGCTGCTGGCTCCAGAAAGGCGCGAACGAAATCGTCGTGCTCGATGTGGTCGGCCCGAAGGGTGAGCCCAAGGTGTTCGGAGCCGACAGCCCCGAATGGAACAAGCTCAATCTGGAAGCGGCCGACGACATCACCGACGCAGCGCGCCGCCCGCAGCTCACCAGCATGAAACCAGCACACAGCGGTACGTTCAAGGCCGGCAACGGCTGGCAGAAAGTCCGCTTTGTCGCTCCGGCCAAGGGCCGCTACTTGGCCATACGCTGCGAAGCTGGTTTTGACGCTTCGACCGTTTCGGCCATTGCCGAAATCTATGCGCTCAATGCCGGTGGCGAACGCATCGACCGCAACCCCTGGAAGGCTTGTTACACCGATAGCCAGACGGGTACGCGTACTGTCGACAAGGTGTTTGACCTACAGGAGAGCACCTACTGGCAGACAACCGACGGCGAGGCACTGCCTCACCTGCTGGTGATTGATCTGGGCAGCGAGCAGACGCTGACGGGTCTGGAATACCTGCCGCGTGCCGAGGCCGGCGCGCCCCACAGCGTGAGGCAGTACAGCGTGTTCCTATATAATTAAGGCATACTCCTCACTATAATAAGGAGCGGCAGCCCTTCGGGGTGCGTGGCATGGTCCACGTACGCCGAAGGGCTGCCATCGGTTTCGGGAGTCGGGAAAACAGAAAAGGAGGGAATCTTCGGGGCGAAGACTTCCTCCTTTCCGCGCAATGGATGATGCGGGCGCAAATTTCCTCCTCCAAGCCGCTCGGACACCTCTGTCTGCCTCCAACATACACAGAACAGACGGGGTCGCCTGGCTACTGGTCCTCATTCTTGACATATCCCTGATACTTCTCGGGCAGTGCGGACATGATGACGTGGTAGGACTCGTCCATGGTGTGGCGAATGTCCTCGGGGCTGTGAGAGGTGGGGTAGATGGGCTTGTGGATGATCAGGCGCATGGGGTGGCGGTGAACGAAGTTGATGCCCGCCATGCGGGTGAGGACGTCGAAAGAGCCGTCGATGGTGAGCGGCACTACGGGCAGCTGCAACTCGTCGGCCAGCTGGAAGGCTCCCTTGCGGAAGAGGCCCATGTGGCCCGTGAAGCTGCGCGAACCTTCGGGAAAGACGACTAACGAGGTGCCGCCCTGCAAGGTGTGGCGGGCGTGGTCGATGGTCTGCTTGACGGCCTTGGGGCCGGACTTGTCGACAAAGATGTGACGGGCCTTGACGCAGGCGTAGCCCACCAAGGGGACCTTGCGCAGGGACTTCTTCATCATCCACTTGAAGTTGCGGCCCAGGTAGCCGTAGATGAGGAAGATGTCGAACGGGCCTTGGTGGTTGGCCACAAAGACGTAGCTCTGGCGGCTGTCGATGTTTTCGCGCCCTTCCACATGGATGGGCAGGAGCAGCACGCGGCAGATGACTTTGGACCACAGCTTGCCGGGATAGTAGCCGAAGATGTGGGCGTTGAAGAGGCCGCCGACGATGGTGACAACGCTGGTGAGGATGGTGGCTGCCAGGATGACAGGCAGCGCGATGATTAGCTGGTAGAGACGGTACATGGGTGAGCGGGGAAGGTTTCGGGGTTAGGACTGGGAGGGCAGGCTTCTGGCCTGCTCTTGTCGTTGAAGCAGGCCTTTGCCTGTTCTCCCAGTGGGGGTCAGCGGTTGTAGCACACGGCCTGACCGCGGAACTTCTCGTCGGTCACGTGGCCGCGGTTGTAGATGGGGAAGCCGTTGCAGAAGGTGCGTTCCACGCGCCAGTTGAAGGTGTGGCCTTCGAGCGGACTCCAGTTGCACAGGCTCTGGATGCGGTTGGGCGTGAGTGTCCAGGGGCAGTGAGGGCGCACCAGTACGAGGTCGGCTTTGTAGCCTTCGCGCAGGTAGCCGCGGTTCTCGATGGAGAAGAGCTGCGCAGGATGGTGGCACATGAGCTGCACGAGCTGTTCGAGCGTGAGCACGCCCTGGTCGGTCAGTTCGAGCATGGCTACTAAGGAGAACTGCACGAGCGGCATGCCCGAGGCGGCCTTGACGCAGCCGCCAACCTTCTCGTTGAGCCGGTGGGGCGCGTGGTCGGTGCCGACGGTGAAGAGCTTGCCCGAACGCAGGGCGGCACGCAGTGCGCTACGGTCGGCTTCGGTCTTGATGGCGGGGTTCACCTTGATGCGGCTGCCGAGCCGCTCGTAGTCGCGGTCGCTGAACCAGAGGTGGCCTACGCAGGCTTCGGCCGTGATCTGCGGGTCGTCGGCGTCGAAGAGTTCCAGCTCGCGCGCTGTGCTCAGGTGGGCCACATGGAGGCGGGCACCCGTTTCGCGGGCCAGCTTCACGGCCAGTGAGGTGGAGCGGTAACAGGCTTCGGCACTGCGCACTTCGGCGTGGTGGGCTACGCCCGGGTCGTCGCCGCAGACGGCTCTCAGACGGTCCAGATTGGCGGCGATGAGGCGCGAGTCTTCACAGTGGGCCATGATGGGCAGGCGGGCCTGTTCGAAGATAGCGCGCAGGGAGGCTTCGTTGTCTACGAGCATGTTGCCTGTCGATGAGCCCATGAATAGCTTGATGCCCGCCACCTTGCGGGGATTGAGTTTGCCGAGTTCGTAGGCATTGCCCGCAGTGGCCCCGAACAGGAAACCGTAGTTCACGACGCTCTTCTGTGAGGCAATGCGCCATTTGTCCTCGAAGGCCTGCCACGTGGTGGTTTGCGGCAGACAGTTGGGCATGTCGAAGACAGTGGTCACACCGCCCGCTGCGGCAGCCCGACTCTCGGAGGCGAAGTCACCCTTGTGGGTCAGTCCGGGGTCGCGGAAGTGTACGTGGTCGTCGATGACACCGGGCAGCAGGTAGCAGCCTGTGCCGTCGATGACTTCGTCGACTGGTGTGAGCGGGGCGGCATCGCCCTCTATAATTTCTTCAATGCGGTCGTCGTCAATGACCAGCGCGCCTGTAAAGCGGCGGCCCTCGTTGACAAGGGTCACGTTTTGTATCTGAGTGCGGAAGTGCATGTGTTTAGTTTTTTATGTGTTTCGGTGGTATGGGAAGGGGCAGGCTTTCTCTTGAGTCATGAGGGATGAGGTTATGAGGAATAAGGTTATGAGGGCTAAGGTTATGAGGTTATAACATTACTATTTGACAGGCAGAAAGTTCCGTCTATCAAAGCGTAACTTTATAACCTCATAACCTTACACCTCATAACCTTACATCTTGTAACCTCATAACCTTATTTCTTATAGTCTTATCCTTCATATCCTAAGAAGAATTAGCGCGTACGGGGTTTGATTTTTCCCGTCAGGGCAGCCCAGCGCAGGCGCATCACTCCGAAGAGAGCTTCGCCGAATATGCCGCCGCTCATCTTGCTGGTGCCCAACTGGCGGTTGACGAAGATGACCGACACCTCCTTGATCTTGAAGCCCAGCTTGTAGGCGGTGAACTTCATTTCGATCTGGAAGGCATAGCCCTTGAAGCGGATGGCGTCGAGGTCAATGGTTTCGAGCACGCGGCGGCGGTAGCACTTGAAGCCCGCCGTGGTGTCGTGGATGGGCACTCCCGTAACGAGGCGCACGTACTTGGAGGCGTAGTAGCTCATCAGCACGCGCCCCATGGGCCAGTTCACCACGTTCACGCCGCTTACATAGCGCGAGCCGATGGCCACATCGTAGCCTTCCTGCGCACAGGCGTTGTAGAGGCGCGGCAGGTCGTTGGGGTCGTGGCTGAAGTCGGCATCCATTTCGAAAATGTAGTCGTAGCCATGCTCGATGGCCCACTTGAAGCCGGCTATGTAGGCTGTGCCCAGACCGAGCTTGCCCTGGCGTTCCACCAGAAACAGGCGGCCGGCACAGTCACCCTCCATCAGCCGCTTCACGATAGCTGCCGTGCCGTCGGGCGAACCGTCGTCGATGACCAGTATGTGAAAGGCATGTGCCGTGAGTCCCAGCACGGCGCGCACAATGTTTTCGATGTTCTCCTTTTCGTTGTAGGTGGGAATGATTACAACGCTGTCACTCGTAGTCATAAGGGAAAATGGTTTTGAATTTGTGGGCAAAAGTAATGATTATAGTTCAAAATGCTTACTTTTGCCGTGTTCAAAACTCAACACAAGGATTAAAATATGCAGAAAAGAAGCTTTTGGGGCTGGGCGGCCTTGCTGGTGGCCCTGCCCGTTCATGCCCAACGCTATGTAGTGGAAGGCTTGGCCCCTCAGGGGAGCCGGATGGCCTATATATATAAGGTGGGAAGCCGCCAGGCCGACAGTGTCGCCGTAGCAGACGGCAAATTCCGCTTTGAGGGTCAGGCCGACAGCCTGGTTTTTGCCAATGTACGTGTGGCACGCCACGCTGTCAGTGTGGTGCTCGACGGTCATGCCACGGTCGACCTGGTCGCGCAGACCGTGGGCGGAACGCCCGAGAACGAGCGGCTCAACGTGTGGCAACGGCTGATTGGCCAGGCCCAGAAAGAGCTCGACGAAGCCCAGGCTGCGGCGCGCAAGCTGCACGATGACGGGGTGGCCGACGGAGACAGTGCCGTGGTGGCTGCCCGAAAGGCTGTCGAAGAGGCCGGAAGGAGGCGCGGCGAACTGATAGTGAAGTGCTGCGAAGAGAATAGCGGCTGGAAGTTTCCGGCCATCTATCTGGGACAGTACTGGTATGCACTGCCGCAAGAAGAGGTGGCCAGGCTCTGTGAGAAGACCGATGCCGCCTATCTGCAAACCCCGATCACGCGCAGGCTGCTGCCCATGGTGGAGGGCTGGAAGCGCCAGAGGCCGGGTTCGCAGTTTACCGACCTCGAAATGAACGACACACTGGGCCGGGCGCACAGACTGTCGGAGTATGTGGGCCACGGCAAATATGTGTTGGTCGACTTCTGGGCTTCGTGGTGCGGACCGTGTCGGGCCGAAATGCCGGGCGTGAAGCGCGTGTACGAGCGGTTCGGCAGCAAGGGCTTCGACATTGTGGGCCTGTCGTTCGATGCGGACGGCAAGGCCTGGAAGGCTGCCATAGACAGGCTGGGCCTGACATGGCATCACCTGTCAGACCTGAAGGGCTGGCAGTGTGTAGCGGGCGAGGTGTATGGCGTGAGGTCCATTCCCCATACGTTGCTCATCGCTCCCGACGGAAAAATCGTGGCCGCCGGATTGGATGCCGAAGCTCTGGAGCAGAAGCTGGAGGAGCTGCTGGGGGAATAGGCACCCGCAGCGCGGCAGGTATGTGGCGCGGGCTGGGGGCTTTCCCCGGCCTGTGCCGCAGTTTCGGGATGCCCGGGGTTCGGCAGGAACATGAAAGGAGGGGGGTGCCCAGTGCGGGCTGACAGAAAAGACAGCCGCCGACCATTGACAAAGACAACAGAAGGAGGGTTTGCCCAGTGCGGGCAGACCCTCCGGCTTTTGACAAGGAAGGCTGCGCTTCTACTGCCAGGGGCGCGGGTGGCAGCTCTGGGGAAGTAGAAGCGCAGCCCTTTCGGGGCAAAGTGTATGATTACCATACAGGAGCATGTATGATTTTCATACAATCAGCCCGCCAAAGCCTGGGAAAACTTGGTCGTATGCTTATTATCCTCTACCTTCGCCTCACAATCAAACATACGAATCCCCCCTCACGTAATGCACATGATCCTATACCATCTCAAAGTTGCCCTGCGCAACCTCACGAAGTACAAGCTGCAAGACCTTTATCTCGGTACTGAGCATCGCCATCGGCATCGTCACGCTGGCCATCGCCTGCGGTCTTGATGTTCGACTCGGGCTCGTTTTCCACAAAACAGAATGGTGATGGCAGCGAAGATGGCCGGCAGGACCAGGACGAGGTTGAGGCGGAGCATGGTGCCCTTTATCTTCGGCTTGAAGCTGAAGCGGCAGATGTTCAGCAAGCTCTCGAAGGCCCCCCAACAGGCGGAGCAGGCGGATGAGCCGCGCGGTGCGGCCGCAGCGCAGGAAGGGGGGCGGGCAGGGATGGAAGAAATCAGGTCAATCCAGCCCCCCATTCATATACTCCCATTGGTTGGGCGCGGACCGGAAGTTGCGGACGAAACCGAAAAGAAAGACAACGCAGATGGCATTGTCGATATAGTCCAGGAGGATTTCCACCTCTTTGGGGGAAGTCCATGAACAGGGAAAGCGCCAAGACCGTCACCACATAGACGGAGAGCACCAAGATGACGAGGTCAAACAACTTGATCTTTGTCATCTTTGGGAATGAATGGCTGGTTTGCCGCAAAATTGCATTAAAATATCTTATAAGCCAAATGATGCCGAAGCCGTTGTCCCCAAATGTCGCTACATTAACCCCATTGAAAGACCTTAAAGAAATACCCCCGTTCAGATGAAACAGAAACTGCTTTGCCTGCTCCTCCTGCTTGCAGCAGGCACCATGATAGCCGCAGCGCGCGGTGAAAGTCAGGAGAAAAAGCTCCGGCGCTACTTCAGCACCTTGTGCAAGATGCCCGGTGCCCGCGTCGATGCCGTCGAATACACCGGCGGCTTCAGTTCAGAAATCCGGGGCTTCACCTGGCAGCGCGGCGACGGCAACGGATGGACGCGCGGCCAGCGTGTCACCCTCACGGTCGCCGACAGCACCGTCATCGATAGCCTCTACCACCAGTTCCAGCGCATTGCCTTCGACCAGTTTACCCGCGTGGCCCGCAACGCCTGCACCACCTATTTCGAAGCCTCGCGCACGTTCTACGGCTACAAGCTCGGGGGCGGCGACACGCTCTACGTGCTCAGTGCCCAGACGGAAGACGAGATTTGTGTGCCTGCCGACTGGCCCACGCGCAACCGCTACTGCCACCCCGTGCGAGGCGGGGCGCGCTACTTCCGCTCCCTGCCCCCGCGCACGCAGCACCTTCTGGCCCTCTCGCGGCTGTGGGAAGGCGTGCGGCGCAACTTCGTGTTCATGAACCGCATCACCGTCAGCTGGGACAGCCTCTATGCCGCCTACATCCCCGCCATGGAGCGGGCGCGTACCGACTACGAGGCCCTGCGCCTGCTGCAGCGCATGGTGGCGCACGCCAACGACGGCCACACCTACGTCTACGGTTCGGTCGACCTTCAGTCCGCCCCCTTCACCACCGTGATGCTCGGCGGCAAGGTATATGTCGACGAAGTACTTTCGTCGTCCCTCCGCCAGCGCGGCATGGAGCGCGGCATGGAGGTAGTGGCCATCGACGGCGAGCCGGTGGTGCCCTGGGCCAAGAAGAACGTGATGCCGCGGGTTGCCGCCTCCACGCCCCAGTGGCGCGAGTACGGCACGTTCTGCGGGGGAGCCCTGACGGAACGCCCTGCGGGGATGAAAGTGGAGGTGACCCTGAGGGACGGGGAGAAAACGCTTCGCCTGAAATGCAAGGCCAGCCGCGAGGACGCCGACCTGAGAAAAGAAGAGCCCGCGCTGACCTATCGCCTGCTCGAGGACAGCATCGGCTACCTGCGCATACGCAACTTCATGGCCAACGACCTCACCGCCACCTTCGACCGCATCTACCCGCAGCTATGCCAGAGCAGGGCACTCATCATAGACCTGCGCAACAACGGCGGAGGCAACTCGGGCAACGGCGACCACATGCTCCAGCACTTTACGGCCGACAGCCTGCGCTGCGCTTCGTGGAGCAGTCCCACCTACGTGCCTGCCCTGGCCTCGTGGGGATATGCGCAGGGCGATTACCGCATGGAGGGCCGCTGCCTCTATCCCCGTCGAGGGGTCACGCCCTACACCCGCCCCATTGTGGTACTCGTGAACCGCGGCACGTTCAGCGCGGCCGAGGACTTCAGCGCCGTGCTCCAGGGCAACGGCCGTGCCCGTTTCGTGGGCGAGCCCACGGGCGGCAGCACGGGCAACGGCGTCCGCCTCACCCTGCAGGAAGGCGTGGCGTGGGCAAACATCTGTTCCAAGTACGACATCGGTCCGGGCAACAACGACTTTGTGGGCCGCGGCCTGATTCCCGACGTGCCGGTAGAGGAAACCTTTGGCAGCTATTTCCGCAACCCGCGGTCGGCCGCCCTGTCCGCCGCCCTGCAGCTGCTGCAGCGCTAACCCTATCTAAGACGAATCTAATACCAATCTAATACTCCCCCAGTGAACTTTCCCGCTGTAGCCGGCGCGGCCCGGGGCGGCGCAGGTGATGCAGGAGAGTTCGGTAAATCCAACAAATTTATTATGACCGTTTACAGACAAAGTCTCGGCACCCAGTCCGAGCCAGCTTGGCGCGATGCTGGCCGCGCCTTTCCCGCTGCTGCCAGCGGGGAAACCACATTTACCCCCCCCGGTTCGTGCGGGGAAATAGCCTTCGAAGCTTAAGCCATATGCGTGTTATGCTTAATCGAAAACGCACTTTTACGAACACTTTCGTCGCCCTCTGCAGCCTTCTCCTTTTGTCCTGGGGGAAAGCGTGGGGGCAGACCGCGGCCGACAGCGTGGCCGTCTATGCCAATGTCCAGGACAGTTTCACCTACGAAATGCTGAAAGGCGTGCATGTCGAAATCATGCGCGCAGACAGTTCGTTGATAGACGAATTCTATACCGGCGACGCGTACCACTATGGCGGCTACCCGCACAATGTAGACCGCATCGGCTACCTCTACATCCCCCGCGCCACGTGCATCTTCCGTTTTACCAAGGAAGGATACGAGCCCCGTACGGTGGACCTCGACCGGAAGAATATCGGCCGCCGTGAGAAGCGCCTCTTCTTGGGCGAAATCCTTTTGAAAAAGTTGCCCAAGTCCCACGAGCGCGAACTCGGCGAAGCCACCGTCACCGCTTCGAAGGTGAGGATGGTGGTGAAAGGCGACACGGTTGTCTACAATGCGGAAGCCTTCCAGATGGCAGAAGGGTCGATGCTCGACGGTCTCATCAAGTGCCTGCCCGGCTTTGAGCTGAAGGGAGGACAAATCCGCGTGAACGGAAAGTACGTCAGCAGCCTCTTGGTGAACGGCGAAGACTTCTTCCGCGGCGACCCGCGCGTGGCACTCGAAAACCTGCCCGCCTACATGGTGGACAAGGTGAAAGTCTACCGCAAGGAACACGACTACAGCTACATCACCCAAGAGCAGGACAAGAACGAGCTTCCACTGGTGGTAGACGTGAATCTCAAGCGGCACTATGCGATAGGCTGGGTCGCCAATGCCGCCGCGGGCTACAGCCTGCAGGAACGCTACCTGGGCCGCCTTTTCGCCCTGCGCTTCACGAACAACTCGCGCCTCGCCCTCTTCGGGAACATGAACAACACCAACGACACGCGCGAGCCCGGCGTGACGGGCGACTGGAAAGCGCAGGGAGCGGCCACGGGACGCACCGAAATGCAGACTGGAGGCTTCGAGGCCCTGGTGAAAGACAAGAAAGGCGTGTGGAAATACACGGGCAACGCCAAGGTGGCCCACCGCGAAGCGGACAACCGCAGCATTGCCTCCGTCGAAACTTTCCAGCCGCAGCAGCCCGGGAGCACCTTCGCGCGCACAAGCAGCCACAGCCAGGGGCGCGACTTCCAGCTGCAGACCGCCCACCAGTACACCTATAAAAAGAAGAACCTATACCTGACGCTCAGCGGCGACGGCACCTGCCGCAAGACCCGCAACAAGGCCCGGCACCTGGGCGCAGAGTTTACGGCAGACCCCAAGGACGCCTACCGCGCAGCCTCGCTCGACAGCCTCTTCCTCGGCACGAGCGAACGTCTGGCCTCCCTCCTCATCCACCGCCGGAGCGACCGCAGAAAGGAACATGCCGACCTGTGGAGCGGCGGGCTGGACCTGGACGGCTTCCTCACCATACCGCACACGCCCGACTACCTCAACTTCACGGCCAAGGTGCGTATGGAAAAGCTCGAGGCCATCACGTTTTCCGATTACCGTCTCGTTTTCAACCCCGCCCTGGCCCCGGCGGCAGCCAACGACAACCGCCTCCAGTACGCCACCGCCCCGAGCTTCAAGCTCGACGCCCAGGTGAAAGCTACCTATAAATACCGCCCCGACTGGGGATGGATAGAATTTGCCTACGACCTGCGCGATAACTATTCCGACACAGACCATACCCTCTACCGCCTCGACCGTCTGGCCGACGAGGCCCCAGCCTTCGGTACACTCCCCTCCACCCTGGCCGCCTTGGCAAGCTGCCTCGACGCGCCCAACTCCTACACCTCCAGGCAGAACACGCTGAAGCAATCGGCGGCGGCAGACATCGGCATATGGCTCCATGGCAAGTTGCCGAGCCACCGCATCACCCTCCGGCCCGCCGTGGAATGGCAGGCCGACCACCTCACCTACCGCCGCCACCTCCTACACACGAAGCCGCAGCGCAGCAAGGCCGTCTTCACCCCCTCGGCCTCCTGGGGTTTCGAGAACTGCTACGTGAACTACCGGCTCACCTCTGCTTATCCCGATCTCATCGGCATGCTCGACTACACCGACAATGCCGACCCCCTGAACCTCTTCAAGGGCAATCCCCGCCTGAAGCGCAGCGTCACCCACGCCGTCGACGTATCGCGCTCCTTCAGCAACTACGGGCAAGGGTGGCATCTCTACCTCACCGGCAAATGGCACGTGACCCGCAATGCCGTAGCTCATGCCATCGACTACGATGCCTCCACGGGCGTGCGCACCTACTCGCCGCGTAACGTCGATGGCAACTGGGCCTCCGCCCTCGCGGTGGACTACGAGCGGCCCCTCGGCCGGAAGAAAAACCTCGTCCTCACCTCGATCACCGACCTCGGCTACCGCAACAGCGTCGACTACGTGACGGAGCGCAGCAGCGTGCGCAACCTCAACGTGTCTGAAAGCCTGCGGCTCAACGCGCGCGTCAAGCAAAGCATCATCGACCTGGGCTTTGCCGTGAAATACCTCCACGCCACGTCGCCCGCCGCCCATTTCGAGCGCATCAACAGCTTCGACTTCAAGTACAGCACCTCCGCCCAGATTCCCCTCCCCGCCGGCATCGCCTTCAGCGCGGACCTCACCCTCTACCACCGCACGGGCTACACCGACCGGAGCCTCAACGACTGCCATTTCGTGGCCAATGCGCGCCTCTCCAAGAGCTTCCTCAAGGGCCGCCTCGGCCTCACGCTCGACGCGTTCGACCTGTTCCACGGCCTGAGCAACGTCACCAAGTCCATCAACGCCCAGGGCATCACCGAAACCTGGTACAACTCCCTGCCCTCCTATGCAATGCTGCAAGTAGTCTACAAGTTCAGTAAGCAGCCCAGGCAGAAGTGATGCCGCGGGAAAGAATAACGCAGGAGGCAAACGCCCGTCGGTGAGCGTTTGCCTCCTGTCTGTTCGCCCGACATGGGCATAATCTAATGGGTGAAAGTCCCGAGCGCGCCCCGATAGCGGGAAGCGCATAGCCCCATACTTACACGTGCCATATCCAATGAGAACTTGAAACGAGCGCACTATCCCACGCTTACGGAATGTTACGAGAGAAAGCACCGCGTTGAGAACCGCCGTATGCCGAACGGCACGTACGGTGGGTGCGGGAGGTCGGTAAACACGAAAATAGGAGATAAACAACCTGTGATCAGTGTTTACCTCCTACTCGATTTACAGCAGTATGAAAGAAGTGTAATTAAATGGTGCTTGGGTGTGTGGCAGGGGAAGCTCCTCCCCCCCCTTATAGCCTGGTCACTCTGGGACGGCCCTTCCAGTGGACCGACCCGCCTGACGACTGGCCAAAGGCCAGCTCGTCGGTGAGGGGCGAGTGGATTTCGCCGCCAGCCGAGGCCTAGGCTTGCACCTTGCGGGCCTTCATGCCGGCCAGGTCCAGCTCCGCACCACTCGCCGCCACCAGATTGGCCTGTGTGCAGCTGCCCTTCAGCATGACAGCGGCTCCGCTGCTGGCTGCCACCTGCAGGTCGGTGCATGCGCGCAGCCTGCCCTGTACGGAGGAACCGCTCGATACGGCGCAGTTCACGGCGCGGCCGTCGAAATCATCGACCTGCCACAGTGCGCCGCTGCTCAGCGCAATGTTGGCTTCGCGCTTCAGGGTCAGTGTGCCCTTGCTGTGGAGCGAGGCCCCCGAGGAGAGCGACAGGCTGAAGGGCTGGTCGCAGGAGGTGCTGTGCGGCACGGTGATCCTTGTGCCGGCTGAGGCCGACACGTTGCGGGGTAGGGAGGTGTGGAGGGTGACGTGGGTGTTGAGTGCCAGTTCGAGGCTGGCGCGCGAGGTGAAGGTGCGGCCGCCCAGCTCAAACTTCGTGTGGCCGGCGTTACTGTCCAACACCTGCAGCCCTTCGTATTCGACGCAGAGCGTCTGGTCCTCAACCTTCACCTTCAGATAGGGCAGGAGCTCGGCTGGGGCCGACACACTCACCCGCTGTCCTTCGGCGGCGGGGGGCAGGCATTCGACACGGATGGCTCCGCTGGCTTGCAGTCCCGTGAATGCGGGCACGGAGCAGTCGCGCACAACGGCGGGAGCATCGGCCGACAGGGTAGCGGCCTCCTGGTCGCTGGTTGAACGCAGGTTGACGCTGCATGCCGTCAGGGCGGCGGCGCAGCAAAGCAGTGGCAGGTGTTTGGCTGTCATGGGCGGGGTGTTTGGGGGGGTCTGCATATATACCGCACGTTCCCCATCATTTGCAACAGGGGGAACGGACTTTTTTTCATGAAAATGTCGGGACTACCCGGCATAGAGGGCAAAAATGGTGGGCGTCTTGCCCAGGTCGGGAGGGGGAGTCTGCCTCCACTGTTTCACGGTGCAGGTGTGCAGATACTCAGCCTCGGTGGTCAGCCCTGAGGCAATGCACAGGCGGGTGCGCGGGTTGAGGTTGGCCAGCAGGTCGGCTACCATCTTCGCGTTGCGGTAGGGTGTTTCGATGAACAGCTGCGTTTGGCGTTCGGCCAGCGAGCGGGCTTCGAGTTGCTTGATGCGCTTGGCGCGGTCGGCAGGGTGGATGGGCAGGTAGCCGTTGAAGGCAAAGCTCTGGCCGTTGAAGCCCGAGCCCATCACGGCCAGCAGGATGGACGAAGGGCCGACCAAGGGCACGACCTGCATGCCTTCGCGTTGGGCAATGGCCACGACATCGGCACCGGGGTCGGCTACGGCCGGGCAGCCTGCTTCGCTGACCACACCTACCGACTCACCCTGTCGCAGAGGTTCCAGATAGCGGCTGAACAGGGCGGCATCGGCATGTTTGCCCATGGGGTAGAACTGCAGGGCATCGATGTCGATGTTGCGGTCCACCTGCTTCAGGAAGCGGCGGGCCGTGCGCACCTCCTCGACAATGAAGTGGCGCAGCGAGCAGATGACCTGTTTGTTGTAGTCGGGCAGTACGCGCTCATGCGGCGTCTCGCCCAGTGTGACGGGAATGAGGTATAGAGAGGGCATTTTCTCAGGTTTTAGGCTATGAGGTTATGAGGTTATGAGGTGTAAGGTTATGAGGAATCAGGTTATGAGGTGTAAGGTTATGAGGAATCAGGTTATGAGGTGTAAGGTTATGAG
>CAMBOH010000044.1 GCA_945869305.1 uncultured bacterium | reverse complement strand
TGGGCCTTCAGCCCGCTCCTTAAACGCTTGTCAACTACAAGTGAACACTTGCGAAACTTTAATCACTCATACTCTCATTCACTCATACTTGAAGAAAGCTCACCTGCTTGAAGGCGTAGCCGTTTGTCTGGCCGTCGGGCCGTTCGAGAGTGAGCACACCTTGGGGCGATATGCCGGCTATGCGGGCCGTGAACGGTCCGTTGCCGTCACGGTAGGCATGCCAGCCCTCGCGGCGGTACAGACACTGCATGTAGCGGGCATGAAGCTGTGACGTCTCGCCCCGCTGCAACATGAAGTAGTTGGCTTCGAAGTGTTGGAGAATGTTTTCGAGCAGGGCTGCGCGCGGCACGTCGTGCCCCACCACCTGACGGAGCGAGACGGGGTTAGGTGCGTCGCCGACGAACTCTCTTTGGTTCACATTCAGCCCCACTCCCGCCAGGGTGTGCGCTATACGGCTGCCCCGCAGCGTGTGTTCGAGCAGCATGCCCGCCAGTTTGCGGTCGTGCCAGTAAATGTCGTTGGGCCACTTCACGCTGATGCCTTCCGCGTAGGGACTTACAGCATCGGCCACGGCCAGGGCCAGGGCCTCCGACAGGTGGAACTGTTGGGCGGCCGGCAGGAAGGTGGGGCGGAACACAATGCCGAACAGGAGGTTCTCGCCCGGTGCCGACTCCCACACCGTGCCGCGCTGTCCGCGTCCTGCCGTCTGGTAGTCGGTATGGAGCAGGGCGAACGTTTCGGGATGCTCCGCCCACTCGGGGCGGCGCAGCTGCAGCATGGTCGAGTCGGTGTGCGCCACGCACTCCGCGTACCAGTGCGCACTAAGGTTGGGCAAGGAGAGCGGCATATTCCGTTTGCAGGCGTTTGGGGAGTTTGCGGAGCACCTCGTCGAGCGAGTGGTCGACCAACTGCAACACCAGTTCGTCGGGCACGTCGGTGTCGAAGTGCACCTCATTCCAGTATTTCTTGTTCCAGTGAAAAGCCCCCGCGATGCCGCTGTACGCATCGCGTAGCTCAATGGCCCAGTCGGGGTCGCACTTCAGCACCACGAGGTCGGGCCTCTCGAGGTCGATGTAGGCAAATATCTTGTTGTATACGCGGAACAGTACGCCTTCGGGGCCGAAGGCGCTGTCTTCGGTGGCCAGGGGTTTCGACAGGCAGTAGGCGCGTATGGTTTCGATGTCCATGGGATGAAAGGATTGACGGCCGTATTCGTTCAGAAGGCGGCCGGATAGTGGTCTATGCGATAGGGAGCAGTCGCGCCCACCACCGTGATGAGGTCGAAGCGGTAGGGCTGCGCCAGCAGTCCGTACTGCGCCAGATAGTCGCGGGCCGCGAGATGCAGGTTCTGCACCTGCCGGGGCGAGACCGCCTCGCGGACTGGCAGGAACTGCTCGTCGTGCCGCGTCTTCACCTCGACAAATACGATTTCGCCCCAGTATTCGGCCACGAGGTCCAGTTCCAGATGGCCCGAACGCCAGTTGCGGTCGCGGAGCGAGTAGCCGCGCTCCATCAGGTAGAGGGCCGCCTCCAGCTCGCCTTCGCGGCCCAGTGGTTTGCGCAGGTCGGTCATGTACGCTTCTTCTTGAAAAAACGCTTCATCAGTTCGCCACATTCGTCGGCCAGCACGCCGGCCGTGAGCTGTGTCTTGGGATGCAGTGCCTGCGGGGCGAAGGCCGAAAAGCCGCGTTTGGGGTCGGCTGCGCCATACACCACACGGCCTGTCTGTGCCCAGCCCAGTGCCCCGGCACACATCACACAGGGTTCGACCGTCACGTAGAGCGTACAGGCATCGAGGTATTTGCCGCCCAAGGCGTTGGCGGCCGCCGTGATGGCCTGCATCTCGGCATGGGCTGTCACGTCGTTCAACGTTTCGGTCAGGTTATGGGCACGCGCAATGATGCGGTCGCGACACACCACCACGGCCCCTACGGGCACTTCGTCCTTGTCGAAGGCCAGGCGGGCCTGTTCGAGTGCCCGCTGCATGTAGTATTCGTCTGTCATGGGAGGAGGGGAAGAGCTGTAAGGTGGGTTAATCCTGTGGTTTGTCGGCAGCGAGCAGGCGCAGGGCCACGCGGCCCCGTTCCTCATCGACATCGAGCACGCGCACCGTCACCTGCTGCTGTATGTGGACGACCTCGGCCGGATCCTTCACGAAGTGGTCGGCCATTTGCGACACGTGGACCAGGCCCTTCACCTTGATGCCCATGTCGACGAAGCAGCCGAACTTGGTGATATTGGTCACCACACCGGGCAGCTCCATGCCCTCGCGCAGGTCGTCGATCGAGTGGAGGTTGTCGGCAAAGCGGAACACCCGGGCCTTGCCGCGCGGGTCGCGTCCGGGCTTGGCCAGTTCCTGCATGATGTCGTTGAGCGTGGGCATACCCACCTCGGCCGTGCAGTAACGCTTCAGGTCAATGGACTCCCTGGCCTGGGGCGAGGCGATGAGCGTGGCCACGTCGCAGCCGGCATCGCGGGCCATCTGTTCGACCAGCGCATAGCGTTCGGGGTGGACGGCCGTGTTGTCGAGCGGATTGGGGGCATCAGGAATGCGCAGGAAGCCGGCGCACTGCTCGTAGGCTTTGGCTCCGAGGCGCGGCACCTTGAGCAGGGACTGGCGCGAGGGGAAAGCTCCATGCTCGGCGCGGTAGTCCACAATGTTCTGCGCCAGTGCGGGCCCCAGCCCCGACACGTAGGTGAGCAGGTGTTTCGAGGCCGTATTGAGATTCACGCCCACAGCGTTCACGCAGAGTTCCACCGTCTGGTCCAGACTGCGCTTCAGCGCGCCCTGGTCCACGTCGTGCTGGTATTGGCCCACGCCGATGGCCTTGGGGTCAATCTTCACCAGCTCGGCCAGCGGGTCGGCCAGCCGGCGCGCGATGCTCACCGCGCCGCGCACCGTGACATCATAGTCGGGGAACTCCTCGCGCGCCAGCTTCGAAGCCGAATAGACCGACGCGCCGTCTTCGCTCACGAGGAACACGTCGGTGTCCTTCAGGTGCAGGCTGCTCACCAGCTCCTCCGTCTCGCGTCCCGCCGTACCGTTGCCGATGGCAATGGCCTCCACGTGATACTGTTCTGCCAGCGCGCGCAGCTTGAACCCGGCCCGCGCATATTGGTTCTGCGGAGCGTGCGGATAGATGGTCTCATTGTGCAGCAGGTTGCCCTGGGCATCGAGACACACCACCTTGCAGCCCGTGCGGAATCCGGGGTCAATGCCCATGATGCGACACCCGCCCAACGGCGGGGCCAGCAACAGCTGTTTCAGGTTGGTGGCAAACACCTGGATGGCCTCGGCATCGGCGCGTTGCTTGCTGGCTCCGGCAAACTCCGTTTCGATGCCCGGCTTCAGCAGCCTCTTGTAGGCATCGGCTGCAGCCAGCCCCATGTGGCGTGCTGCGGCAGCCCCTCCAGTCAGGAAGGGACGCGACAGGCGTTCCACGCAGTCCTCCTCGTCGGCGGGCGACAGGCTCACGCGCAGAAAGCCCTCGGCCTCGCCCCGGCGCATGGCCAGCAGGCGGTGGGAGGTACAGCGACGCAAGGGCTCCTGCCAGTCAAAGTAGTCGCGGTATTTTCCCGCCTCGGCCTCCTTGGCCTTCACCACCTTCGAGCGGATGACAGCCGTACGTTCAAACGACCGTCTCACCGTCTGGCGGGTACGTTCGTCCTCATTGATGCGTTCGGCCACGATGTCGCGTGCGCCCTGCAGGGCCTCTTCGACACTGCCCACCTCCTCGCTGAGGAAGTCGGCGGCCAGCGTTTCGGGATTGCCTGCAAAGCCCTTCATCAGCGCGTCGGCCAAGGGTTCCAGTCCCTTCTTGCGTGCGGCCTCGGCCCGCGTTTTCCGTTTGGGTTTGAAGGGCAGGTAGAGATCTTCGAGCAGGGCGGCATCCCAGCAGTCTTCAATCCGGCTGCGCAGAGCGTCGTCCAGCTTGCCCTGTTCGCCGATAGTCTGCAGGATATACTCGCGTCGGTGCACGAGTTCCTTCAGCCTGTCGTTTTCGTCCTTGATCCGGGCCACTTCCACCTCATTCAGGCCGCCGGTCGCTTCCTTGCGGTACCGGCTGACAAAGGGAATCGTAGCCCCCGTTTCGAGCAGCTGTATGGTATGGGCCACCTGCCTTTCGCGCAGGTTCAGTTGTTTGGCAATGATTTCAGAGATTGTCATATATAGAGAAAGTCAAAAGCGGGACATGCAGAATGTGCGGGGGCAAATGTAGATAAAATCCGCGAGCTGCTACACCAGCATCATATAGAAAACGTTTTTCTTTAGAGGATAGTGCAAGTGAGCACAAAGCGAAAGAATACTCCGAAGGATTTTATTTTGTGATAAGAGGCGACGGTGCACTGGGAGGGCGTGGCAAAGGCCCGCCCATTGTCAAGCAGACTTGAAGCGACAGCCGTTAGCACTTCAATTGCGCCAGAAACTAAAAAACAACTCGGCATGTAGGAAAACCAACTCGGCACTTAGGAAAACCAACTCGGCATGTAGGAAAACCAACTCGGCATGTAGCTAAGACAGACCCAGGGGGGGGCAGAGAACCCACACCGTCAACAGGGTGCATCCGGCTCAAAATCCAAGACGAAGGTCGTATGGTAGCCACTGTGAGCCTTGTCGGCGAGGACGAGCGAACCGCCCAGCACAGCCATTATCTGGCGCGACAAGGCGAGGCCCACACCCAAGCCCGCCTGCTTCGTGGTAAAGAAGGGGACAAACAGGTCTCTCCGCACCTCTGCCGGTATCGGCACTCCGTCATTGCTTATGGCGAGCGCAGCCCCCTCCCACTCCATGGCGATGCGCTTCGCTCCGGCTTCGACAGCGTTCTTGACAATGTTGACAACCACCTGGCGCAAGAGTGTGCCGTCCGTCCGAACGGTGACACCATCCGTCACGTCCGTTCTCCACTCCACTTCGGGATACAGCACCTTGATGCCCGCCACGAAATCCCGAAGCGGCAAGTCCGACACGACGGGCTCCTGGAGCTGGGTCAGCTTGCGGTAACTGTCCACAAACGTAACCAGGCTCCGGCTTGCCTCGTTGATGGCGCGGATGCCCTTTTCCAAGGTTGTACCGACCACCTTGGGGTGTTCCAGATAAGCCTGGCTGATACTCCGTATGGGCGTGCTCACGTTCATAATCTCATGCGTAAGCACCCGGATGAGTTTCTGCCAAGACTCCACCTCCTTCTGGGCGACCAGTCTGCCCACCACCTGCCCCAGGTCGTTCAAGGCCTCCTGCAAGGCCTTTTCCCCATAAAACAGTCCCTTCACCGGAAGCCGGAATGTAAAATCGTGATTCCTGACCGCCTCGCTCATCAGCCGGGCACGGAGCTTCAGCTGGTTCTGGTGGTGGACGAAGAACGCCAGTGCGGCCACGATGAGAAGGAGCAGTAAGATGATCAGCAACGTCATTTGCCCAGCTTTTTATAGAGTCTCTGCCGGGAAATCCCAAGCAGTCCGGCCGCCTTGCTGATGTTGCCATGACACCTGTCCACCACCTTGCGCACGTGCTCCACCTCCATTTTATCCAAAGTCAGCACCTCCGTGCTGCTGTCCACGGCATCCTTCAGCACCCGTATGAGCTCGTGGTTGTCCCACGGTTTGGTGACAAAATCCGCCGCCCCGTTCTTCAGCCCTCTCACGGCGAGCTTCACGTCGGCATAGGCCGTCATCAGCACGATGGGGATATGGGGGTGACGACGACGGACGACCTGCACCCACCACAGGCCCTCCTGCCCGTTGTTGATGCCTATAGAGAAGTTCATGTCGAGCAACACCACATCGACGGCCTCCTGCTCCAGTGTGGGCAGCATCTTTTCGGGCGTAGTGAGGGTCAGTATGCGTTCAAACACACCGTCCAAGCATATTTCTAAGGTCGTGAATATCGACGGGTTGTCGTCTACCACGAGTAGGGTTCCGTAATGTGCCATGGGATATTCCTTTAAACTCGGCCACAAAAGTAGGCGTGATTTTCCGAAAACCGGGCAAGGCGGCCGCTTTCTTTTTCTCCGCGACGCAGGAGTGTATGGTTTCAATACAGAAAAGTGTATTGTTTTAATACAATCGCACTGGGGCGGGAAGAGAATCCATGGCCAACTGCCACGGCGGCGGTAACTTCGCGCCAAAATCCAGACCCCATGAAGCGAATTACGTACCTATTATTATTTATGGCGTGCTCGACCGTCCGCGCCCAGCAGCCCTGGACAGCCGACCAGTGTATGCAATATGCCGTCATCCACAACCACGACGTGCGCCTGCTGCACCTCAACATCGATGACTACAAGGCTGAGAGAACAAGTGCCGTCGGGAATTTCCTTCCCGCTGTCGAAGGCAGTGTCGGAGCGCAGTATAACTTCGGCCGCACCATCAACCCCGAGACCAACACCTACACCAACGTCAGCACCTTCTCCAATTCGTATGGCCTGGGGGCCAGCCTCCCCGTCTTCGAGGGCTTTCGGCGCTACAACAACCTGCTTGCCGCAAAGGCCAACCTGCTGATGGGCAAAAGCCGGCTGGAAGCGCAAAAGGACGCTACCGCGCAGCGGGTGCTCGAAACCTACGTGCTCGCCCTGTACCACAAAGGGTGTATAGACATTGCCGCCCAGAAGCGGACCGAAAGCGAAATGCTCCTCCACCAGACCCAAGTGATGGCCGAGGTAGGCCAAAAGGGCGAAGCCGACGTGGCACTGATGCGGGCCACCTACGCTGCCGACGACTTCGAACTGACCCGTCAGCAGGGACTCTATGACCAGGCCATGCTGACGCTGAAGCAGCTGATGAACTTCCCGATAGGCGACACGCTCCGAATCACGGCCCCCGACGACGTGACAGCCGACCTCTCTGCCGCCGACGCGACAGCCCTCTACGAGCAGGCCCGTCACTACAATCCCGACATCCGGGGGGCCGAATACAGCCTGCTGTCGGCACGCTATGCCTACCGCTCCAGCCGGGGAGCCTTGCTACCGACCCTGTCGGTGGGAGCCGGCGTATCGACCTCCTTCTTCAAACAGCTGCATGCACCCCACTCCGCGAGCTTCAAGGACCAGTTACGCAACAATGCGGGACAGTATCTCTACGCCACTCTCTCCATACCGCTCTTCAACCGGCTCACCACGCTGGCCAACATCCGCCGGCAACGCAACAACGTCCGCCGGGCCGAGGAGGAACTGGCTTACCGACACAGCGAACTCCAACGGCTGATACACGAAACCATCACCGACAGGGAGAACAGCCGCAAGGAAACCGAAAAGATGCGGACCAAGGTCGAGTCGGACAGCATCGCATCGAGGCTCACGGTCAGGAAATATGAAGAAGGACTGGCCTCGGCGGTCGAAGTACAGACCCAGGCCGTCATCCTGCTCCAGAGCAAGGCCCAGCTCTTGCAATGCCAGCTCACACATCTCTACAAGACACGCATGTTGAACTATTACAAGGGAATACCACTATGGACAGAATGATTGAAAGGAAAAAAGGATTGCAGAAGAAGCACCTTCCCTACGTGGCGGGCGGCCTGTTCGTGCTCTTGGTGCTGCTATGGATGGTCTTCGGCAACCACCAGCGCACCCTGCAGGTCGAGGCAGCCGACCTCACCCTCGGCCAGGCCACACAGGGAGAGTTCAAGGACTACGTGCGCCTCAACGGCACGGTCGTCCCCATCCAAGTAGTCCACATCTCGCCCGAAGAAGGGGGAATCGTCATGGAGAAGGTGGCAGAAGAAGGCCAGAAGGTCAGGCGGGGCGATGTCATCGTCCGGCTCGCCAACAGCAGCCTCGACCTCGAGATTCTCAATGCCGAGGCCGAACTGGCCGAGAAGCAGAACCTGCTGCGCAACACGCAGGTGGCCATGCAGCAGGACAAGCTCAACAACGAGACCGAAAAGGCATCGCTCGACATGGACGTGGAGCGCAAGCGCAGGGCCAGCCAGCAGAACAGGCGGCTCTATGGGGAGAAACTCATCTCCAAGGAGACCTGGCTACAGGCCAATGAAGACTACGAACTGGCCCGCCGGAAGCAGGCCCTCATCGGAGAGCGGCTCAAGAAGGACTCTCTCTACCGCAGCATCCAGATGGACCAGATGGAAGACAACCTGGCCAACATGCAGCGCAACGTGCTCCTGGTGCGCGAGCGCAAGGGTAAATTGGAGGTGCGCTCCCCGATTGACGGCGAACTGGGGCTGCTCGATGCCGAACTGGGGAAGAACGTCAGCTCCGGACAATCGATAGGCCAGGTCAACGACCTGAGCGACTTCAAGATTGAGGCACAGATCGACGAGCATTACATCGACCGCGTGAAGGTGGGCCTGTCGGCCACGTTCGAGCGCGACGGACAGACCTACAGCCTGACGGTGCGCAAGGTCTATCCCGAGGTGAGAGAGGGAAAGTTCCGCACCGACCTGGTCTTCACAGGCACGCGTCCCGCCAACATCCGTTCGGGCCAGACCTACTACCTCAACCTCGAACTGGGCCGCCCGACCCAAGCCGTACTCGTCCCCAAAGGCACTTTCTTCCAGACCACAGGAGGCAACTGGATCTTCGTGCTCGACAAAGCCGGCAATAAAGCCTACCGCCGCAACATACGCATCGGCCGGCAGAACCCCCAACACTACGAGGTGGAAGAAGGACTGGAGCCTGGCGAACGAGTCATCATCAGCGGCTACGAAGCCTTCAAGGACAATGAAATACTCAAGTTGAAATAAAGGGAACAAACATGAAAAGCTATCTCACTTTCTTGGCAAGAAACAAGTTCTATGCCACCATTGAGGCCCTGGGACTGGCCCTTTCTTTCGGGTTCGTCATCCTGCTCGCGGCATACGCGAGAACGGAGTTCAGCGTGGGAGTCCGGCAGCCGCTTTCCAAGCAACTCTATGCCATCGGCAGCGAAGACAACTACGGCATGACACTCGGCACGGCAGAGGAGTTCTTCCCCTCCATTCCTGAAATCAAGTCGTGGACCAGGATTGCCGATTGTGGAGACATGGACATCACCGTCGGCGACGAATACTATGCGGTGAAGGCTGCGGCTGTCGACACCAACTTCCTCCAACTGTTCGACTACCGCCTTGCCGGCTACAACAAGGACAGGATTCTGCCGTCGGCCGACCAGGCCCTCATCTCCGAAAGCTTCGCCAAGAAGGCGTTTGCCGGGGAGAGCCCCTTGGGACGCACCCTCACGTATGAGGACAAGCAGTTTGTCATCACCGGAATCATCCAGGACTTCGGGCCCTCCGATGTGTTTGGTTACCGGGATGTCTTTCTCAGCATGAAAGTCATGGAAGAGCAACTGCAGCGGATGGACCAGTTCGGTGCGGTTCACACCTTTGTCACCCTGACCGATAAAGCCCAGCCCGACACAATCGCCCGGAAACTCCTTGACAAGTACTGTGCATACTGGGACTTCTATCAGCGCGATGCCTCAGGAAACACCCTCATCTATGGCTCTTCGCTCACCCGTCTGGACCATATCTATTTCAGCGGGAAAGAGACGTACGACATCATCAGATCCGGCGACAGGAAGACCGTGGAGATACTGCTCATCGTCGCACTCGCACTGCTCGTTTCGGCCATTTTCAACTACATCAACCTCACCGTGGCCCAAGCAGGAAAGAGAGCCAAGGAGATGGCCACGCGACGACTGATGGGAGCGTCGCAGCCGGACATCCTGCGCCGTTACATCAGTGAGTCGTTGGTCTTTACGCTGGGATGCTTCGTGCTGGGATGTTTCTTCGCCTTCAGCCTGCGACCGCTGATGAACGAGCTGCTGACCGCCGACATACAGCTGCATGCCGACTGGACCTCGGCCGTCTGGGCGATGGGCTTCACCGGACTGGTCTCGCTGGTTTCCGGACTGCTGCCCGCCCTGCTCTCCTCGCGGTTCAAGCCGATTGATGTGGTCAAGGGCAACTTCCGCTTCAGCAGCAAGATGATTTTCAGCAGGGTCTTCATTGTCTGCCAGAATCTGGTGAGCACGGTCTTGATAGCCTTGGCACTGACCATGACCCTTCAGATGCACCATCTCGTCCATCTTCCCTACGGATACAACACGAAGGACATCATCCGGCTGAAGACCTACACGCTGGGATTCGACAACCAAGAAGCCCAAACCGAACTGGTCAAAAGGCTCAAGGCGCTCCCTTGCGTCGACGACATCGGATTGTATATGAACCTGCCTTCTCACTGCTCGAACAACGGACACCTAGAAGGACAGGAAAAACGATCCTGGATCTCCTTGTCCCAACTCGACTCGGTGGGCTTCAGCATGTTGGGCTTCAAGGTCATCCGGCAGTACTCCGATCCGATCAACGGAACATGCTGGTTCACCGAAGAAGCACAGAGGCGTTATGGCATCACGGAGGACAACCGCGTTCTGCGACGCCTGCAGGACAATTCGCCCGAATACACCTGCTGCGGCATCATTGCCGACTACAGGTCGAACGATGCGCTGACCCCACCCATGGACGATTCCCACAACGTGGTGATGAACACCCATGGACGCGGCATCGGATTGCTGGTGAAGGTCAAAGGCGACAGGAAGGAAGCCTCCGGACGGGTGGCCCAGGTCTGGCGCAAGGTGGCGAAAGAATACATAGGAATTCCGAAAGAAGCGGAAATGAAGTATCTCGACAACGAACTCGACAGCTCGCTCACCGGGCAGCGCCACACGATGACGCTCATCAGCCTCTTCATGCTGCTGTCTGTCCTGATTTCGGCACTCGGCCTGTTTGCCATGTCCATCTATTACGCCGAGCAGCAGAAGAAGTCCATCGCCCTGCACAAGATCGCCGGAGCCGGAACCTGGCAGGCCGTGCTACGGCTGTCCCGCCCCTTCGTGGTGGCCTCCCTCGTGGCCATCGTGCTGGCCACACCTGTCAGCATCAAGTTGATGCAGCATTACCTCGAAGGCTTCTACAACCGCATCCCCTTCCCCGTGTGGGTGCCGGTTGTCGCTGCCGCAGTCTCTTTGGCCGTCAGCATACTCAGCATCCTGGGCCAGACGCTCAAGGCGGCCTGGGCAAACCCCATAGCATGTATCAAAACCGAATAAACACCAAACAACCTGCAATATGATCAAGATTGAAAATCTCTCGAAAGTGTTCCGCACGGAGAATGTGGAGACAACAGCATTGAACGGCGTGAGCTTGGAAGTGAAGGAAGGCGAGTTCGTGGCCATCATGGGCCCTTCGGGTTGTGGCAAGTCGACCCTGCTGAACATCCTCGGCCTGCTCGACAATCCCGACAGCGGCAACTATTGGCTGGGAGGCGAAGAAGTGGGCCACCTCAAGGAGAAGGACCGCACGCGCTACCGCAAGGGACGCATCGGCTTCGTGTTCCAGAGCTTCAACCTCATCGACGAACTGACCGTGGAGGAGAACATCGACCTCCAGCTGAAGTATCTCAAGGTGCCCAAGGCCGAGCGCAAGCAACGCGTACTCGACATCCTGCGCAAGGTGAACCTCTCGCAGCGCGCCTCCCACTATCCGCAACAGCTCTCCGGCGGCCAGCAGCAGCGTGTGGCCATTGCCCGTGCCGTGGTGGGCAAGCCCCAACTCATCCTGGCCGACGAACCGACGGGCAACCTCGACTCCAAGAACAGCCTGGAGGTCATGGAACTCCTCTCGCAGCTCAACGCCGAAGGCACCACCATCGTCATGGTGACCCACAGCCAGCACGATGCCGCCTATGCCAACCGCACCATCAACCTGTTTGACGGGGAGATAGTTGAGAACACCATACTCTG
The DNA here is from genome assembly GCA_945869305.1 of uncultured bacterium. Lineage (GTDB taxonomy): Bacteria > Bacteroidota > Bacteroidia > Bacteroidales > Bacteroidaceae > Alloprevotella. The sequence goes on along the minus strand of CAMBOH010000044.1, from coordinate 5,360 downwards.
ACCGGCACATCATGAAAACGCTGTTCTATTTTTTCCGGCGCTACAAGCTGGCGTCGACGTTCAATCTTCTCGGGCTGGTGCTGGCCTTCACCGGTTGTTACGTCCTGCTCACGCAAATCCGGTTTATCGGCAGCTTCAACCATGGCATCAAGGACTATGAGCACATACACCGTGTCTACATCAACGGAGTCATGGAAGAGGGTGTCTGGTACAGCACGTGCTGCCGGTTCCTGGCCGACAACCTCCACGCATGTCCGCAGGTGGAAAGCGTCGGGTATATGCGCAGCGACGGGGATATGAGCTTCGACAAGGGAGGCAGTGTTCTGGCCGCCCCGGCCTGTGTGATCAGCGACGACATGCTCACCACTGTCAACGCGCAGCTGCTGGACGGCACGCTCGATGGAAGCAAAACCCGGAACGACGGCATCATCATCCCCGCCTCCTTGGCCGAGAAGTATTTCGGCGACGTGATGGTGGCAGGCAGGTCGATGAGGCTGGCGGACGAAGGCGGGGAAAGGACGGTGGTCGGCGTGTACCGCGACTTCCCCGCGAACTGCAACTTTGCAAATGCCGTCTGTCGGTCGATGGGCGACGAGAACAAGGACGACAACAGCGGCTTCAACTACGACGTGTACGTCCGCACGAAGCGCAACGCAAATGTCGACGACACGAATGCCACGTTCAAGAAAATCCTGAACGACGTGCTGGCGGGCTATGGGTTCAAGTCGGGTGAAATAGCCGGCTACCTGAGCCGCATTCGCTTCGCCTTGCTTCCCCTGGACGAGACCTACATGAACGGCTACGACGTAGCGACAGACCGCGGCAACAAGACGGTCTACTACATCCTGCAGCTTTCGGTCATCCTGCTCCTGCTGGTGGCCCTCATCAACTATGCCAACTTCTCCATGGCCCAGGCCCCCGTCCGCCTTCGCAGCGTCAACACGCGAAAGGTGATGGGCGAGAGCAACCTGTCGCTCCGGCTGAAGCTTCTGTCTGAAGGGGTGCTGGTCTGTCTGGGAGCTTTCGTCCTCTCCATGCTGTTGGCCGCCTGTGCCAGCCAATGGGCGTACATCGGCGAATACACGCTCGGCTCCATAGCCGTAGCCGACAACCTGGACCTCGTGCTGCTGATGGCAGCCGTCAGCATCGTCGTGGGCCTGTGCGCCACCGCCTACAGTGCACGCTACATCACCTCCTTCCAGCCCGCACGGGTGCTGAAAGGCAACTTCGGCCTGAATCCGAGCGGGCGCCTGCTGCGCCAGCTCCTTGTCGGCCTGCAGTTGGTCATCGCCTTTGTGATGGTCATCTTCGTCGCTGTCATCTATGGCCAACGGAGCTACATCTTCCACTCCGACTATGGCTTTGACAAGAACGAAGTGCTGATAGCCGACCTGGCAGAAGTGCCGTCCACGGCCTACTCCACCCTGCGCAGCGAACTGGAGAAAGTCAATGGCATCGAGCGTGCATCCTTCTCCTGCGACGTGTTGGGCGCAGGAGACAGGCACATGACCTGGGGACGAGGGGATGACAAAGAGCAATATCACTTTGTCGCATGGCCTGCCGACTGGAAACTCCTGCGCACCCTGGGCATCGACATGATCGAGGGACGTGACTTCAAGGAGACAGACCGCGATGTCTATATCGTCAACGAGGCCATGAAGAAGAAGTACCCCCAGATTCAGGTGGACAAGCCGCTCTGCGAAGGCGACCTGCCCGTATTGGGTGTGTGCAGGAACTTCCGCGCCAGTACCGTCCGCACAGACTGCCAGGAAGAGCCTGTGGCCTTCGTCATCCTCGGAGAGAAGTATGCCAGCTGGGGCGACAGGATGCGCGTTCTCTACGTTCGCACGAGTGCCCATGCCGACAAGAAGGCGTTGAGGCAGCAGGTCAGCCAGACACTCGAACCGTTCTGTCAAGGCCATGCCACCCCCGACGTGAAGTTTCTCGACGACATCCTGGAGCAGGCCTACCAGGACGAGCTGCGCTTCATGACGCAGATTGCGCTGAGCACCCTCCTCGCCTTCCTCGTCACCGTAATCGGCGTGTTCTGCCTCACGATGTTCGAAACGGAATACCGCCGCAAGGAGATAGCCGTACGCAAGGTGATGGGCAGCAGCGTGGGCGAAGTCCTGTCGCTCTTCGCCCGGCGCTATGCCGTTCCGCTCGCCGTCGCGTTCCTGATAGCGGCCCCCGTGGGCCACTACGTGGGCGGGCAGTGGTTGCAGAATTTTGCGGAGCACGCGCCCATCCACTGGTGGATTTTCCCCCTGGCCTTCGTCGTGGTCAGCCTCGTGGTCATCGCCACGGTCATCGTACAGAGCTGGCGCGTGGCTACGCTGAACCCAGTGGAGAGCCTCAAGGCGGAATAGCACGGGGACGTGGAAACAGAAGAATAGAAGAGTTGAAAGCTTGCAGGTCGCTCACTGAGCATTCCTGTAAGCTTTCAACTCCTCTACGCTAAACTCTTCCACATTTACCCTCCCCATGGCACACTAAAAGGCTTGTGTTTCCGTTATAAGGGATGAAAAGGGACAAGGCGCGCCTGTGGCCCTCGCCCCGCAAGGGGATGGCTCGCGCGTGTACGCCTATATAATAAAGGAGTGCCACGGCCGTACATGGCAGTCCAAACGTGGCCGAAGGCTGGCCGACACGCCGTGCGACCCTTCTCTGACCAAACATTTCTTCACCCCCACGATGCCTATGGATCATTCTACCTCGTCTACCACCAAGCCCAGCCCCAAGACGCTGGCCTTCATCCGCGCCTTCTGCGTCTTGAGGCGGCTCCACAGGCGGCCTACGATGGTCCGCCACAATTGTACGAATCCCCTGAAATGACGGATGGTCGCCACCGTTTTTTTTGATGTTTTCCCCCTTCAATCCCTTCATTGTCGCTCATCTCACCACCCACCCCAGCATCCCCTAACAAAGCCAGCCCTGGTTCATCCTGTCCCAGCCTTAGGCGCACTCACTCCGCCGACCGGAAAAGCAAGTCCAGGACTTGTTGGCCCAATCCTTAGAAGGGCTGAACCATACAATTCTGGCTGAACCATCCTGAAGGGTTTGAAAACAAAACCCTTCAGCCTGTTTCCTCATGAGAATCAAAGAAAATGAAGGGTTGGCTGAAGGGTTGAACGATTGAGTGGATATTTTTCGAAACTCGACTACATAACAAAAAAACGTACGCATCCACCGCTGCCCGTTCACTTACCGAGATTCCGGGAAAGCCCACACTGAATAACGAGGCAGAGCTACGGCAAGTCTCATGAGTCTGTATGCATGTCCATCTCGTCAATAATTACAGAAGAGCCCCCTTTGTGTACGGGGAGACTCTTCTGTAACGCTTATATTCTTGTTTTTGTCCTTTCTGCCACATGGGGTCTCGTATTTGTTTGGCCACACGACTGAAGAGGACTTTTCGGCTGGTCCATCACATAGCACCTAATTGAACACCTACTTCCCTCATGCAATCTATTTCAGCAGTTTTTTTCCATTTGCTATGAACACGCCTTTGGGCAGTTCATTCCACTTTCCCATAACCCCAACCTGCCTTCCGTTCATGTCATAAACAGGAGTGGACACGTCGGTTTCAGCGTTGTCCCCATACGATTCAATGGATGTGATATACCCCTCATCGTCATATTCAATTACCTGAATGGTTGGGATGCGGGCTGGGATATTTCCCGTACGGTCTACGGCTCTCATATACCATCTGAAGGGTTTCAGCTCCACACCAGGGCCGGCCGCTTCCGACAGGCAACCTGAATCCATGGCATAATAGTGGTTCTCGAACATGTCACGGCCAAGCACCGTTTGATAGGTTCCACAGAAGTCGTATTGCATGCCTACAGAAGAACAATCAAGCGGTAAGGGTATCATCGGCTCGAAGCTGGTGGTCATCACAAAGTCCTTTATGCCAGTATCTGTGGCCCTTATCAGATAAGGAGTGTTGGCACTCAACACGTCATATTCCTTCAGTCGGAACACTTCCAATATGGTCCGGTCAGGCGTACCGTCGTCATCATCGTCATACTGGTGGATGTCATTCAGGCGGGCAACCACCCTGTCGTGGCAGATGTCATAGTAGTACACATCGAAGGGGAGCACTATGGACTGCCAATGGGTATTGCTGAAGTGGCGGCTATACACTACTTCATCGTAGTTCCCGGGCAGAAGGGTGGTATAAACATAATTGAAGCCGTTGTCGGGCAGACGCAACACACGACTTTCAGCCAACTTCTGCTCCACCCTTTCCAAGGCTCTGAGTACGGTCTCGCTGTAGCCGTTCGAAAGCTCCACATCCGCCATGATGTCTTCCACCTCAGCCAGATTTTCCGCTGATACCTCGGCGTTGTTCCACACACCAAACTCGGACCATGCGAAACACTTGTTATTCCTGACCAGCTGCCCACTGAATGTGTCTGACACATAAAGCCGCAAGTAACGATATGGTTCTCCCAAATCAACCTCTGTCGAACCGGTGCGAGCATCGAAACTGGCCGTGCATATTTCGGACCATCCCTCAGTCAGATTATTGGTGGCACACACGCGCACAGTCTTGGGCTCCCACTGATTCTGCTGGTGTGTTTGCTCATATTTCAACTTGATGAATTGCAGGGCGGCACGCATATCCACCTGCAAATAATGAATCTCACCATTTGAGTTGTCCTCGCTCCATGTAGACTGGAAAAAGGTTTGGGTATCGCCGTCCAACAAATAGGGGATGCACCCTTCGGTTGTTTCCTGTTTGTTGGTGCTTAGCTGGCTTGGATCTGTTATGACACCATGGTCTGACCAGTCGGCAGACATCGGTCGTCGCAATGCACCAATGGTTTCCTTCATTACCATTCCCTTATATTGGTCCATATCAGCCAGCTGGCAGGTTTGCCAGACAGCATGTGACTGATAGTCACTCAACGCTGATTTATTGACAAACACCGTAGTCGATGCAGGAATGGGGTCTATTGATGACAGTACAGGAGGCACATCGGCCAATGACACAATCCGTTGAAGTGAATTGCAACGACGAAATGCACAGTCGTAAATGAGTTGTATGGAAGAGGGCAGGGTGACTTGTGAAAGGCTGGTACAGTCCTCAAAGGCCCATTTTTTGATAACCTGTACATTGTCCGGTATTTCGATATACGCCAATGCTCCGCAGCAGACGAAGAGTGAGGACGAAATCGTAGTAAAGGCGGGGGAAGCGGGAAGACGTACGTAAGACAAATTGTAACAATAAGCGAAAGCGTTTCCTCCTATTTCGGTTACCGAATTGGGTATGTAGACTTCTTTCAAATTCGAACAATCCCAGTATCTATTATTAGTTGATTATCAGTATTATACGCTCTAAACGGTAGAAAAGT
>CAMBOH010000043.1 GCA_945869305.1 uncultured bacterium | reverse complement strand
GGGCGCAATAGCGGCGGCTAATCTACCCAGGGCGTCGCCCTGGGCTAAGCGCTTGCTGGGCTTTCAGCCCGCTCCTTAAACGCTTGTCAGCTACAAGTGAACACTTGCGGAACTTCAACTCTTCAACTCTTCAACTTTTCAACTCCCCAACTCTTCAACTCTTCAACTTTTCAACTCCCCAACTCTTCAACCCTTCAACTCCCCATCTTCCCCCCCAATAAACAACTAAGGTCATGAAGTAAACCCGCTACTGTCAAATCAATCGCGGCCTTAGCCACCGACAGCAACACTGTTACCTCACAACCTCGAAAAGAATGGCTGCCTGAAGGCCAGCCTACGGAGAGAATACTCTTTACTTCAAGGAAACCTCAATGTCCTTCTCCACTTCGGCAACTTCAAGCTTGCCTTCGCGGAGCAACCAACCCAGACCCAGATAGAGGTCCTTGTCGGCACGAATCTTAGTGGCCTTCTTCAAGTCTTTGCCAGTAAGCTTGCCACCAGCGTTCAGGGCTTCCCAAATCTTTCCGGCCAAAGCACCGGTCTTTTCTTCAAACATCTTGAAATATTATTAAGTTAAACAATCAATCCTTCTGTCTTGCGGCAACCTGCCGGTCGGCACATGCGCTGAAAACCAGCCAGCACCCAAGGCCGCTTACGCAGTGCAAAAGTAGAGATTTGTTTCAAATAGAAAGTACTTTTAGACTGAAAATCAGCATTCTTGCACTCTTTACGAGTGTTTTATTACAGTCAACTTGCCAAAATCAATCCTTTTGTTGTACTTTCGTGGCCACTTAAAGAAACCAACCAACTCTTCGCCCCCATGCTTTCCTTCATCATCCCCACCCATAATTTTGTATGCACCGCACTGGTTCAGGCCGTAGTGGCCCAGGCCGAAGCCCTGCGGCAAGAAAGTGCCGGCGCGTTCGACTTTGAGGTGATTGTGGCCGATGACGCATCGGACGACACCTCCACGGTAGCGGCCAACCGGCTTCTCAACCAGCTGCCCCGCACCCGGTTGGTGGAACACCAGACGAACCGCGGGAGGGCCTTGCTGTGTAACTGGCTGATCGACCATGCGCGCTTCAGGCATGTGGTGCTGATGGATGCCGATGCGGCTGTATGTACCCCCGACTTTGTGCGCCGTTACTGGCAGGTCCGCCATGATGCGGCAGTCGTATGCGGCAGCCTGCGCAATCCCGAAGGCCCTGCGCCGAAGGGTTGCGAACTCAGGTTCAGGTATGAGCAGCAGGCCATGCGCCACCGGCAAGCCCTGTTGCGGGGAGCGGCCGACCCCTGCCTGCACCTGAGCACCTTCAACCTGCTGATCGACAAAGAGGCGCTGGGCGACCTGCGCTTCGACCTGCGCTGCAAGGCATACGGCTATGAAGATGCCCTGCTGGGGCTTGAACTGAAACGCCGCGGTCTGGTGGTGAAACACATCGACAATCCGTTGGTACACACGGGCATTGACCGCAACGAGGCCTTCCTGCACAAGACAGAAACAGCCCTGCAGACGCTGACCGGCCTGAACGGCCTGATGCAGCGCGAAGCCGGACCGTCGCGCACGCTGCACAGGCTGCAACGTTGGCACCTGCACCGTGTGGTGGCCAGCCTGTTCCGACTCACAGCCCCCCTGCTCAGACAAAACCTGCTGGGGCGGCACCCCAACCTGCTGGTCTTCAAACTCTACAAACTGGGCTACTATGCCACACTCTGCCTCACCAAGGCAGGGTCCACGCAGGGCGACCGCTGACACCCCGACAGTGAGCATGCTCCTTCAAGGATGTACGGCACCATTGAACGGCACAAAGCACGACACACAACGCACGACACACAAAAACTTTTCATCTTTTTCTTGGCCCACCTATAGGTTTGCTGTAATTTTGCCCGCAAATGCTAAGGGGTGCACGTTCTGTTGGCGTGCTGAGATCATACCCTCTGAACCTGTACCGGACAATGCCGGCGAAGGGATAGCGTACTACGTGTGAACTGTTACCCCGAGGTTTTGCATTTACTCCTACCGAACCATGCGTTGCCTGTTTCAGGCCAACCCGAACATCTCATTATATAAAATGGTACCCGTACAATTCATCACGCACACGACCCCGGACATAGGCTACGAGGAGTCGGCTCTTCTGGCCCTGTCTGGAGGCTGCAAGTGGATTCAGCTGCGCATGAAGGATGCCGCAGACGACGAAGTCGAACCCATCGCCCGACGCTTGCTGCAAGCGTGCCGGGAGCATGGAGCCACCTTTGTCATCGACGACCGGGTGGAACTGTGCCGCAAGATTGAGGCCGACGGAGTCCACCTGGGACAAAACGACATGCCTGTGGCCGAAGCGCGGCAACTGCTGGGCGAAGGCTTCCTTATAGGCGGCACGGCCAACACCATCGAACAGATCCGTGCGCTGAAGGCTCAAAGTGCCGACTACGTGGGCTGCGGCCCTTTCCGCTTCACTACGACCAAGGAGAAGCTGGCTCCCACGCTCGGGCTGGACGGCTACCGCCACATCATGCAGACCCTGCAGGCTGAGAACCTCCGCATCCCCGTCTGTGCCATTGGCGGCATCGAGCTGGAAGATGTACTGCCCCTGCTCGACACAGGCGTTCAAGGCATTGCCGTGAGCGGAGCCGTGTTGCGCGCCGATGACCCGGAAGAGGCCATCAGGCAGTTCCTGCAAGCCGACAGCCCATGGGAATAAATTGGAAAGTTGAATTAAAACCTGAGCAAAGTGCTCCTACGCATTACAGCCATGACTGACCCTAACATGAAAATAAGCTATCCCAGCAGCGAGAAGATCTATCTGAAAGGCGAACTCCACCCCGACATCCGCGTGGCCATGCGCCAAATCAAGCTGACGCCTACCGTCACCAAAGACGCGCAAGGCCACAAGATCTATACCGAGAACGCACCCGTCGTGGTGTACGACACCAGCGGGCCCTACTCCGACCCGCATGTCGAAGTGGACCTCAAGAAGGGACTGCCCCGCCTGCGCGAAGAATGGATCCTGAAGCGGGGCGGTGTCGAACGCCTGCCGGAGTTCACCTCGACCTACTGCCGCGAACGCCTGGCCAACAAGGAGCTGGACCACCTGCGCTTCGCCCACCATCACCTGCCGCTGCGCGCCCTGCCCGGCGCCGCCATCACCCAGATGGCACTGGCCAAACAGGGCATCATCACGCCCGAAATGGAGTATGTGGCCATTCGCGAAAACATGAACTGCCGGGAACTGGGCATCGAGACCCACATCACGCCCGAGTTCGTGCGCAGCGAAATAGCTGCCGGACGCGCAGTCATCCCGGCCAACATCAACCACCCCGAAGCCGAGCCTATGATTATCGGCCGAAACTTCCTGGTCAAGATCAACACCAACATCGGCAACTCTGCCACAACCTCGTCAATCGAAGAAGAGGTCGAAAAGGCGGTGTGGAGCTGCAAGTGGGGAGGCGACACGCTGATGGACCTCTCGACTGGCGACAACATCCACGAAACGCGCGAATGGATTGTGCGCAACTGTCCTGTGCCGGTAGGCACCGTACCCATGTACCAGGCCATGGAGAAGGTGCACGGTGTGGCCAAGAACCTCACCTGGGAACTCTTCCGCGACACACTCGTCGAGCAGTGCGAACAGGGCGTGGACTACTTCACCATCCACTGTGGCATCCGCCGCAAGAACATACACCTCTCGCAAGGCCGCATGACGGGCATGGTGAGCCGCGGTGGCAGCATCATTTCCGAGTGGTGCATACAGAACGACCGCGAAAGCTTCCTGTATGAACACTTCGATGACATCTGCGACCTCTGCGCCCAATACGACGTGACCATCTCGCTGGGCGACGGCCTGCGCCCAGGCTCCATCTACGATGCCAACGACCGCGCCCAGTTTGCCGAACTCGACACCATGGGCGAGCTGGTCACCCGCGCCTGGGCCAAAGGCGTACAGGCATTCATCGAAGGACCGGGCCATGTGCCCATGCACAAGATTCCCGAAAACATGCAGCGGCAAATCGAGAAGTGCCACGAAGCTCCCTTCTACACGCTGGGCCCGCTGGTCACTGACATTGCGCCGGGCTATGACCACATCACCTCGGCCATCGGTGCCTCCATCATCGGCGCGCTCGGCACGGCCATGCTCTGCTATGTCACACCCAAGGAACACCTGGCCCTGCCTAACCGCGAAGACGTGCGCACCGGCGTGGTGACCTACAAGATTGCCGCCCATGCCGCCGACCTGGCCAAAGGACACCCTGGCGCACAGGTCCGCGACAACGCCCTGTCGAAAGCCCGCTACGAATTTCGCTGGAAAGACCAGTTCAACCTGAGCCTCGACCCCGAACTGGCCACCCAATACTACAAGGATGCCCACTATGAGAACGGCGAGTTCTGCACCATGTGCGGACCCAACTTCTGCGCCATGCGCATCTCCCACCGTCTGAAGGACTGCACCGAGGCATAGCCCCGCATAGGCCACGGCTACTCCTTATTATATATAGGAGTAGAAACGGAGCCTATGGCACAAACGGTCTCGACCAAGCTTCATAGCCATGAACTACTATTTCCTGTTCTTCCAGGACCAGCTGCTGCTCACAGCCGACGGCACTGTGCCCCAAGGCTGCGAGCCACCCGTCGCGCTCGAGTCCGGGCAGAGGCTTCAGCCCCTGCCCCCACTGCCGGAAGCCGCCTGCTTCGCGGCACAACTCGCCGCACCGCCCACTCAGGGCGAATGGCAGATGGTGGCGCTGCGCAGCTGCTTCGAGCTGCTTCCAGCCCCACTCTACCAGCTGGCAGGCAAAGCACGCGAACTGCTGCACTGGGACGAAACCACCCGATTCTGCGGCCATTGCGGTGCGCCCATGCAACTGCACACCGACATCTCCAAACGCTGCACGCAATGTGGCCGCGAAGTGTGGCCGGCCCTCTCCGCTGCCATCATCGTAGCCATCACCCGCAACCACGGCGAAGAGATTCTGCTGGTGCAAAGCAAGAGCTTCAAGCGCGACTACATGGGACTCGTGGCCGGCTTTGTCGAAACGGGCGAATCGCTCGAAGCCTGCGTGGAGCGCGAGGTGTGGGAGGAGACCCGCCTGCACATACGCAACCTGCGCTACTTTGCCTCGCAGCCCTGGCCTTATCCCAACGTGCTCATGATGGGCTTTACGGCCGAATATGACGGCGGCACGCTACAGCTGCAACGCTCTGAGCTGAACAAGGGCGGATGGTTCAGCCGCCATAACCTGCCGGCCATACCCGGCCGTGTCAGCCTGGCGCGCAAGCTGATTGACCATTGGCTGCAACAGCCGGAAAGCACCCCTACCCCATGAATCTGAAGCATATCCTGACCGCCTGCCTGTGGGCCGCAGCCCTTTCCGCACAGGCCCAATCGGCATTTGTCGAAAAGTCCACCGACGCGCTCTGCCTGCTGCCTACTGCTGCAGGAGCGGTCAAGTCACTGGCCGACGGCGACCACAAGGGGCTCATGCAACTGGGCATCACCACCGCTGTCACGCTGGCCGTGAACTATGGACTCGAAGCAGCCATCACCAAAGACCGTCCAGACGGAAGCGGCCGCCACGCCTTTCCCAGCACCCACACGGCCGCAGCCTTCAGCGGTGCCACCTTCCTGCTGCGCCGCTATGGCTGGCAGTGGGGCGTGCCGGCCTACGCCGCTGCCACCTGGGTGGCATGGGGACGGGTACATGCCAAGCGGCACGACGTGTGGGATGTGTTGGGCGGCGCAGCCATCGGCACCGCGAGTGCCTTAGTCTTCACCCGTCCGCTCTCGCAATCCGGCAGCCTGTCCCTGATGCCCGCCACGCTGCCCGGCAATGCCCCAGGCTTCTGTCTGGTCTGGACGCATTAACCTCACCTGCAACCAGCTGTCATGCCCCATAGCCATTCGCGCCGACGCCATAGACATGACAGCCCACCTTGCCTTCGGACAAGACATCCACCGCAAGGCGACAAGTCTGGACTTGTCCGCTACACATCGCACATCGTCTGGACCAAGCCGGCACCCTGTTTCCAGCAGCCCGGCAAGCGACGGCAGCGACCCACGCAAACAAGCCTCTTCTACATGCGGCGCGGCAAAAATTTGACGCGCCCTTGCATACGTACAGACAATTATTTATACCTTTGCGCCAAATTTGCGCTACAATGAAACTTTTGCATGCAACGCTCTGCGCGCTGGCCATTTGGCTGTGGGCCTCATGCGCCAACTACAACCAAATTGTCAAGACGCAGGACTACACCTACAAATATGAAGCCGCCAAGCAGTATTACGCCGAGGGGCAGTACAACCGTGCCGCACAGCTGCTGCAGGATGTGCTGTCGATACTGAAGGGCACTGACCAGGGCGAAGAGTCGCTCTATCTCACCGGCCTCTGCAACATGAAGGCACACTCCTACGATGCCGCGGCCACCGTGTTGCGCAAGTACTACCAAACCTACCCCAAAGGGAAATATGCCGAACTGGCACGCTTCAACTGCGCCCAGTCGCTCACCGAACTCGTTTCGCAACCCAAACTCGACCAGACACCGACCTACGAGGCCATCACCGAATACCAGAATTTCATCGAGAACTATCCCAACAGCACACTGCGGCCCCTGGCGCAGGACAAGATTTTCGAGCTGCAGGACATTCTGGTGGAAAAGGAATACCTCTCGGCCAAGCTCTACTATGACTTGGGCACGTATATCGGCAACGGAGGCAACGGAAACTACGGGGCATGTATCGTTACGGCCGAAAATGCAATCAAGGACTATCCCTACACCACGCGCCGCGAGGACTTCTCGCTGCTCATACTGCGCGCCAAGTTCGCACTGGCCGAGCTGAGCGTGGAATCGAAAAGGGAAGACCGCTACCACCAGGCTATCGACGAGTACTACGGCTTCATCACCGAGTACCCCGAATCGAAACACCTGAAGGAGGCGCAGCAGCTGTTCAAGAAAGCCAAGGCCTACGTGGTAGACGACGAGACCAACCCCTGAACGCGCCCGGCGGCAACGGCCTCAGCCGCGCCACTTATTCCGAACAATAACCAAACATTCAATATGGATTACAAGAAAAGCAAAGCGCCCACCAACACAGTGACGCACAATTTGATGGACTTCTGCGACGGAACCGACAACATCTACGAAAGTGTAGCCATCATGTCGAAACGCGCCAACCAGATTTCCGTTCAGATGAAGGAGGACCTTTCGCGCAAGCTCAAGGAATTTGCCACTGCCAACGACAACCTCGAAGAGACCTTCGAGAACCGCGAGCAGATTGAAATTTCGCGCTACTACGAAAAGCTGCCCAAGCCTACGCTCATTGCAGCCGACGAGTTCCTGCACCACAACATCTACTTCCGCAACCCTGCGAAGGAGAAGGAAAACCTGACTGGCGAAGCATGATACAGCGCATCCAAACCATCTACCTGTTATTGGCCGGTATCATGCCGGCCTTTACCTTTTGCCTGCCACTGGCCCGCTTCACGCAAGGCGACCAGACGTGTCTGCTCTACGGCTGCCACTATGATGCCGCCCAAATGGCCGAAATGGCCGGACGCCATCCGTTCGGACTGGCCGTGCTGGGCCTGCTGGCCCTGCTGCTCCCGCTGATTGCCATCGGCAGCTTCAAGAACCGCAAGCGGCAACTGCGTCAGACCAACTGGGCCGTGGCCCTGCAGGCAGGCTGGCTGCTGACCTACGCCGCCTACTCGCTGTCGGTAGCCAACCGCACGGCAGCCGACTTCGCACCAGGCATCGGTCTGGCCTTCCCGCTGCTGGCCATCCTGTTCCTGCTGCTGGCCGCACGCGGCATCCGCAAGGACGAAGCGCTGGTGCGCGCAGCCGACCGCATCCGATAGGCTGTCGCTCGACAAGCACGTAGCCGCCACGCCTTTCTCTTACCCCCTCCGCAACAATCCAAATCCCTCCACCATGTCACTCAACAAGGTAATGCTTATTGGCAACGTGGGCATCGACCCCGAAGTGCGCTACATCGACGCCGGCATCTGTACGGCCACCTTGAAGCTGGCCACCAACACACCCGGCTATACGCTCCAAAACGGTACGCAGGTGCCCGAACGCACGGAATGGCACACCATACTGCTATGGCGCAGACTGGCCGAAGTGGCCGAACGCTATGTACACAAAGGCGACAAACTCTACATCGAGGGAGAACTGCGCTACCGCAACTATACGGACAAGAAGGGGGTGACACACTACATCACCGAGATATGGGGCACCAACATGGAGCTGCTCTCGCCCCGTCCAGCCCAAACGCAACAGTCGCCCCAAGCGGCCGGCTGTGAGCCGCCGGCTGCCAAGACTGCACCCGGCAAGGACACGGAATGCCCCTTCTGATTCGCCTTCCACTGCGTGCATCCGTGTGACATGATTGTGTTTGAAGAAGAACTGCGCTACCTGCCACGCCACCGCCAGGAGGATGGCTCAAGCCCTGCCACCGTCTATCTGTGGCAGCATTTCCGGTCCGTGTCACAACTGCGCGATCTGGCATGCATCCACTTTCCGCTCCTTCAGCTATCAGCCTACGAAGACCTGGCAGACAAACGTTTCGTTGAGCGCATATCGGTCGACATGCTGGCCTGCGCCCTGTGCGGACCGACAGCGAGACTGCTCCATGCCGCCAACGGCCGACCCTACCTGCAACAGGGAGAATGGGAAATCAGCGTGTCGCACACGGCCCACACCTACGCCCTGAGCCTTTCCCGCCACACACACGGCATGGACATCGAGGCATGGGGCAACCGCGCCCTGCGCATAGCGGGCAGATTTCTGCACCCCGCCGAACTCGACCTGCTGCATAACCTGCCGCCCTACACGCCCGAACAGGCTGCCACGCTATTATGGAGCAGCAAGGAGGCCGCCTTCAAGCGGTTCAGCGCACACGGCGCACAGGTCATCAGCGAGGTCCAGCTCACCGCCATCGCCCCGCACCGCCTGCTGGCCACCCTGCCAGCCCTGCAACTACAGGCCCAGGTGGTGTGTGTGCCCTACCCGCATTGCGTATGCACCTACTGCATTTAGGAAGGCTATAAAACCTAACCGTCACGAAACAATCCTGAGCTTATGAAACTCCTGCTTCCACATCATCGAGCCATACTGCTGGCCAGCATGATGCTGGCAGGCTCGTGCTTCACGTCCTGCCAACAGAAGGCCAGCAACAAGGCCGGGCAGGCCGACGGACCGCTGCCTGCCGACAGCACACAGCCGGCCGAACAGGCTGCCGACTCCACCATCTACGGTACATCGGGTGAATTTGGCATGAGCACCTTCACGCTGATAGCCGACAACGGCGACACGCTCAACGTCACACGGACAGCCCTCGACGGCACCGACGGCAAGGTGTACGGTGACCTGGTGGAAGGACAACGCTATGCCATGACTACGCGCGACAACGGCGAGGCCATCGGCGTACTCATCAACCTGACACAGCTGGAGGAGAAGGTGAAGGACTACGACATCTGCAACGGACACCTCGTAATAAAGGGCGACACCGTAGATGCGGCAACTTTGCTGAACGACTAAGCACGCCTATTATATATAGTTGAGAGTTGAAAGTTGAGAGTTGAAAGTTGAGAGTTGAAAGTTGAGAGTTGAGAGTTGAAAGTCTATAGGTTGCTTATAGATATGCCTTCGACTCAAGTTTAAGCCCTCTACTTAACTCTAAGGCCTCAACTTTAAACTATCATATAACAAGAAAGGTCGGACAGATGTTTCATCCAATGGTCTCAGGTGCTAACGGCTGGGAGGGCGGGCTTCCAGCCCGTCAAGATGTGCTAAGCGGGCTGGAAGCCCGCTCCCCCAGTACACCGTCGCTTCTTATCCCGGTATTCGTTGGGGCTTCGCTTCATTCCATAATCCGTTTCTTTAGACTTTAAACTTTAAACTTCAAACTCCCCCTCCCCCATGTTTTCTGGAATCGTTGAGTCCATGGCCCGCGTGGTCGCTATCGATACCGACCGCGACAACAAGCATTTCACACTGGAATGCGACTTTGCCCCCGAACTGCACATAGACCAAAGTGTGGCGCACAACGGCGTATGCCTGACCGTGGTCAAGCGCGAAGACAACCGCTACGTCGTGACAGCCATGAACGAAACGCTGAAGCGGTCCAACCTGGGACAGCTGCAAGTGGGCGACCTTGTGAACGTGGAACGCTCCATGCTCATGAACGGCCGCCTGGACGGACACATCGTACAGGGACACGTCGATATGACAGCCACCTGTACTGACATAGCCGATGACCAAGGCAGCTTCATCTACACCTTCAGCCACGAATCAAGCCCCGAAATGATCGAAAGGGGCTACTTCACGGTCGACAAAGGTTCGGTGACGGTCAACGGCGTGAGCCTCACCGTCTGTGAACCCACAGCCACCTCCTTCAAGGTGTGCATCATTCCCTACACCTTCGAACACACCAACTTCCACACGTTGCAAACAGGCAGTCGGGTAAACCTCGAATTTGACATCTTGGGCAAATACATCAGCCGACTGGCGCAACTGAAATAATTCGCCGCGGCATGAACTGGATTTGCGTATTCATAGGTGGCGGCGCAGGAAGTCTGTGCCGCTACTTACTTTCGCTGCTGTTCGCCTCGCCTGCCGGTCACTGGCCATGGGCCACCTGGACCGCCAACCTGGCAGGCTGCCTGCTCATCGGCTTGCTGACAGGCTACATAGGCCGGCGCAGCGACGCGTGGTGGGCACTGCTGTTGGTGACAGGCTTCTGCGGAGGCTTCACCACCTTCTCCACCTTCTCAAACGAGACGCTCACCCTGTGGCGAAACGGACAAGCGGCCGCAGCCCTGGCCTATGCCCTCACCTCCGTGACAGGCGGGCTGGCCTGTGCCGCAGCCGGCTTTGCCTGTACCCACCGCATGGCGGGCGCGTAGCCGACAAGCCCACCGTCCCACAGCGCGGAACCGACACAGCCCATCCCCTTCATTCACCCCCATACACACGTTGCACCCTATGCGCACCAAAGAACGCTTTGCCCATGTACTGGCCTACTTTGAGCAGACCATGGACGACACCGAAACCGAACTGCACTACAGCAACCCGTTTGAGCTCGTCGTGGCCGTAGTGCTCTCAGCGCAATGCACCGACAAGCGCATCAATCAGGTAACGCCCCGACTGTTCGCCGACTTCCCCACCCCCGAGGCCATGGCGGCCACCACCCCCGAAGTCATCTACAGCTACATCCGTTCGGTCAGCTACCCCAACAACAAGGCCAAGCACCTGGTGGGACTGGCCCAGGCACTCTGCCAGAAATTCAACGGCGAAGTGCCTTCCACCCTGGAAGAACTGACCCAGCTGCCCGGCGTGGGCCGCAAGACGGCCAACGTGGTACAGGCTGTGGCCTTCGGCAAGGCAGCCCTGGCCGTCGACACCCACGTGTTCCGCGTGAGCCACCGCCTGAAGCTCGTCCCCGACAGCTGCACCACACCCTACAGCGTGGAAATGGCCTTGAAGAAATACATACCCGAAGCGCGCGTGGCAGCCTCCCACTACCACCTGCTGCTCCACGGACGCTACACCTGCACCGCCCGCTCACCTCACTGCCAGCAATGCGGACTGCGCGACGTGTGCCCCTCGGCAGATACCTTCAACCGTCCCAAAGCCCCTGCCACCAAGCCCGTGAAAGCCAAGAGGAACACCTCCAAAGAAGCCTGAAGCCGTCGGCCCGACACAGCCCCGGCACCCCGACAGGCCATTCCAACCGCACAAGACAAACGCACGCCCCGAACCACAGACCCCCCAAACACAAAAAAATGGCGGGCTTTAGCCACCATATTAACAAAATATACTACCTTTGCACCCGCTATGCAAAGTGAAAACCTCCTGAACATCAATCTGGCGCAAGCGGCACAAGCCGCCAGCAGCCTGCATATTGAGCTGACCGATCGCTTCTTCGCTGACCTGGAGCAAGAAGAAATAGGCGGTGGAGTGGTTCACGCCGAAATACTGGTGAAGGCTTCGGCTTGCAGCCTGTTCAACGTATATGTCAAGGTGCATGGCCACGTGACCGTGGCCTGCGACCGGTGTCTGGACCCGCTTACACTCGAAGTGCAGGCGGAGGACGTGGTGAGGGTAAAAGATGCTGACCCTGACGATGCCGACGACCCCGAGCTGCACTACCTGAAAGCGAATGACCCCTGTTACGACCTTTCATGGGACCTGTACGAAATCATTGAAACGGCCCTGCCCCTTCAGCGCGTTCATCCCGAAGACGAATGCAACCAGGACATGACAGGATACATTCTCGCCTCATCCGAGGACCTTGATGCCGAAGAGGAGGAAGAAGCATAATCCTGACAAGCCCGCATGGCAGCAACCCAACAGTAATACTCATTCATAATAATAGTAAGAAGAAAAATGGCACATCCTAAAAGAAGACAATCCAAGACGAGAACGCTGAAGCGTAGAACCCACGACAAGGCAGTTGCCCCCACACTGGCTATCTGCCCCAACTGTGGCGCATGGCACATCTACCACACCGTATGCCCCACTTGTGGCTACTATCGTGGCAAGCTGGCCATCGTGAAGGAAGTTGCCGAATAAAAACAGGCATCTGCCTATGCAACCCACCCCGACCAAAGGTTCTGAAGGCCGCAAGGGGTGGGAGGCTCTAAGCTCTTCGTCATGAGGTTTTTCCTTGGGTTTTAAGGTTTTTTCTGAGGTTAAAAGGTCATTTCCTTCAGGTTATTCGTGCTGCTTGCCGCATAGGTTACATAACCATGGCACAAGCTGCCTCTAACCCTGAACCATCACGGCCTTGCAGCCCAAGAGAGCCCTACAACCCAAGGAAAAAAACTTTAGGCGAGGAAGCGGCCGATTGGCACACAGGGGACTCCACATGGGCTTCCACGCGGCTGCAACAGGCCACAGTGCCCTAAAAAAGCCCCTACAACAGCGCCCAAAAGCTTCAGAAACGACTTCTCCCCGTAATAACCCCGACATACATCCCCGTACATGGAAAAAATAAATGCAGTAATCACTGGCGTGGGCGGCTATGTTCCCGAATACGTGCTCAGCAACGATGAGCTCTCGAGAATGGTCGACACGAACGATGAGTGGATCATGACACGCATCGGTATCAAGGAGCGCCGCATACTGAACGAAGAAGGGCTCGGCACCAGCTACATGGCCCGCAAGGCTGTGAAGCAGCTGCTCGAAAAAACGGGCACCGACCCTCAGGAAGTGGAATGCGTCATCGTGGCCACCACCACCCCTGACTACCATTTCCCCTCCACGTCAAGCA
This sequence comes from uncultured bacterium, assembly GCA_945869305.1. GTDB lineage: Bacteria > Bacteroidota > Bacteroidia > Bacteroidales > Bacteroidaceae > Alloprevotella. The sequence continues at coordinate 4,026 of CAMBOH010000043.1, read as the reverse complement.
TTGTCATCGGCCGTCTGGGCATGAAGAACGCCTTTGCCATCGACATGCAGGCAGCCTGCTGCGGTTTCCTGTTTGCCATGGACACGGCTGCCGGCATGGTGCAAAGCGGACGCTACAAGAAGGTCATCGTGTGTGGTGCCGACAAGATGTCGTCCATCGTCGACTACACCGACCGTGCCACCTGCCCCATCTTTGGCGACGGTGCCGCCGCAGTGCTGGTTGAGCCCTCAACCGAAGAAGGCCTCGGCTGGCAGGACAGCTTCCTGCGCACTGACGGTCTGGGATTGCCCTTCCTCTGCATGAAGGCCGGCGGCTCCGTGTGCAGCCCCTCTTACTTCACTATCGACCACCGTATGCACTACCTGCATCAGGAAGGCCGCACGGTATTCAAGTTTGCCGTGACCAACATGAGCGATGCCTGTGCGCTGATGGCCGAACGCAACGGCCTGAACAAGGACAACATCGCCTATGTAGTGCCTCACCAGGCCAACGTGCGCATCATCGAGGCTGTAGCCCACCGTCTCGAACTGCCCATGGACAAGGTGATGCTCAACATCCAGCGCTATGGCAACACTTCGGCCGGCACGCTGCCCCTGGCCCTCTGGGACTATGAAAAGCAGCTCAAGAAGGGCGACAACCTGATTCTTACTGCCTTCGGTGCCGGATTCACCTGGGGTGCAGCCTACCTGAAGTGGGGCTACAACGCCAAATAATCGCCACACAACGAATGCTAAAAGTGGAGGAAAGCAAGCCCGAACACTGCTCTCTGCCCAGTGCTGGGATGCAAGGAGGCTCATTTTCCCCCACTCTTTTTATTATTTATCATACACAACAGCAACGTGCAGCATAAGGCCGGTTTCGTAAACATCGTGGGCAATCCCAACGTAGGCAAGTCAACCCTGATGAACCAACTCATGGGCGAACGCATATCGATTGCCACCTTCAAGGCTCAGACCACCCGCCACCGCATCATGGGCATCATCAACACCGACGATGCCCAAATTGTGTTTTCCGACACACCGGGGGTGCTCAAGCCCAACTATAAACTGCAAGAGGAAATGCTCGCCTTCTCGGTTTCAGCCCTGCAGGATGCCGACATCCTGCTCTATGTAACCGACGTGGTGGAGAAGCCAGACAAGAACAGTGACTTCCTCGACAAGGTGAAACGCATGGATGTGCCCGTGATGGTACTCATCAACAAGATTGACCTGTCGAACCAGCAAGAACTCGAAAAGCTCGTGGCACAGTGGCACGAAAACCTACCGCAAGCTGAAATCATCCCCATCTCGGCCAAAGCCAAGTTCAATGTCGACCAGGTGCTGGCACGCATCAAGCAACTGCTGCCCGAATCGCCGGCCTACTTTGGCAAAGACCAGTGGACCGACAAGCCCGCCCGCTTCTTCGTCACCGAAATCATCCGCGAGAAAATCCTGCTCTACTACGACAAGGAAATACCCTACGCTGTCGAGGTGGCGGTAGAGCAGTTCAAGGAAACCGAAAACAGCATCCACATAAACGCCGTAATCTATGTGGAACGCGACAGCCAAAAGGGCATTATCATCGGCCACAAGGGCTTTGCGCTGAAGAAAGTATCGACCGAAGCACGCAAGACACTCGAAAAGTTCTTCGGCAAGAGCATCTTCCTCGAAGTCTTCGTCAAGGTCGACAAGGACTGGCGCAGCAACGTCAAACGGCTTGAAGCCTACGGCTACAAGCTCGACTGATCAGGCTGACTCCCGCCGCACATGCTCCGAAGCGGCCAGACCACCTTCCCCCCCTACCCCCTCACACCTCCACACACCTACCAAGCAACAAGACATGTCAAAATTAGTAGCCATAGTGGGCCGTCCCAACGTGGGCAAATCCACACTTTTCAACCGCCTCACAGGCACCCGTCAGGCCATTGTCAGCGACCAGGCAGGCACCACACGCGACCGCCAATATGGCAAGTGCGAATGGGGCAAACGTGAGTTCTCACTGGTCGACACCGGCGGCTGGGTCGTCAACTCCGACGACATCTTCGAAGAAGAGATACGCAAGCAGGTTTCTCTGGCCACTGACGAGGCCGACCTCATCCTTTTCCTGGTCGATGTCAAAAACGGTATCACCGACCTCGATGCCGAAGTGGCCTCCATCCTGCGCCGCTCCAAACTGCCCGTCATTCTGTGTGCCAACAAGGCCGACAACAATGCCGACATCTACAGTGCAGCCGAGTTCTACAGCCTGGGACTGGGCGACCCCTATTGTGTTTCGGCCGTAACGGGCAGCGGAACAGGTGACTTGCTGGACCTCATCCTCGAAAAACTCGGCCCGGAAGCCGAAAACGACAACGACGAAGAGCTGATTCCGCGCTTCAGCGTGGTGGGACGTCCCAATGCAGGCAAGAGCAGCATCATCAATGCCTTCCTGGGCGAAGACCGCAACATTGTCACCGACATTGCCGGCACAACCCGCGACAGCATTCTCACCCGCTACACCAAGTTCGGATTCGACTTCTACCTGGTCGACACCGCAGGCATCCGCCGCAAGAACAAGGTGACCGAGGACCTCGAGTTCTATTCGGTGATGCGCGCCATCCGCGCCATCGAGAACTCCGACGTGTGCATCCTCATGATCGATGCCACACGTGGTATCGAGAGCCAGGACCTGAATATCGTGCAGATTATCCAGCGCAACAGCAAGAGCTTGGTGGTGGTGGTCAACAAGTGGGACTTGGTTGAGGACAAGTCGAACACAGCCATTACGCACTTCGAAAACACCATCCGCAACCGCATGGCTCCCTTTGTCGACTTCCCCATCATCTTTGCCTCGGCACTCACCAAGCAGCGCATCTTCAAGGTGCTCGAAACGGCCAAGGAGGTCTACCTGTCACGCAAACGCCGCGTGCCGACCTCCAAGCTGAACGAAGAGATGCTCCCGCTCATCGAAGCCTATCCGCCCCCTTCCATCAAGGGCAAATACATCAAGATCAAGTACTGCGCCCAGCTGCCCAACACGCAGATTCCATCCTTCGTGTTCTATGCCAACCTGCCGCAGTATGTGAAGGAACCCTACCGTCGCTTCCTTGAAAACAAGATTCGCGAACGCTGGGACTTCACGGGTACGCCCATCAACATCTTTATCAGACAAAAGTAGCCTTCCTCCACTCCGTAAAGACATCTACATGCGCCAAGCCACCCTCCTGTTCCTGCTGTGCCTGCTCGCAGGCAGCTGCCACACCGACAACCGCAACGAGACTGACACACAGGGCTTGCCACCCGACACCCTCGCCCCATACTACTACAACCTGCGGGCCAAAGGACACTTCGAAGCCTACGTCAACGCCATGCTGTCGTGCGACAGCACCACTCCGGCCTATAAGCAACAAATGATCCGCCTCTTGCGGCATCACCAGCTCGAAGTGAACAAGGAGAAGCAAGGGGTGAACCGTGTGGAACTGCTGCGCACCGAAATGCACAACCACAACCGCATGGCACACGCGTTCCTGAAGGTCACCTACAACGACAGCACGCACGAGGAGGTCATGTTTCCCCTGGTGTTCGACGGAAAACAATGGCGCATACAGTAAGGTGGAACCGGAGCTGACACACCGCGAAACGTAACAAACATAGCATGAGGGTGTACCGCACAACGCGGATACACCCTCATGTTTTTTTCAACGCCAGCGACGGTTGTGGAGAATATCCATTGCCTCGGCAAACACCACAATCTTCCCCTAAATATCGTACTTAGTCTTCAACTCCTCGTAGCACATGCCTGTAACGTAGAAGTACAGCGTTACAAATGCCTGGATGTTGCTGTCAAGCTGCTGTTCAGTCAACAGGTATGAGGCATGAGCTCCATTACCTTCATCCGTGTTACGGTTGTTACGGATGATGTCAAGATAGCCGGAAAGTTTGTGCTCTGTTTCTTTTGTGCTCCAACGGAGGTTCTTTAAGCAAGGGAAGGCGAAGATGCAGTTTGCAAGAGTAACCCTCAAATCCGCAAGTAATCCCTAACGGTAGTTTCAAAGGGCTAAAAAGTGCA
>CAMBOH010000042.1 GCA_945869305.1 uncultured bacterium | reverse complement strand
TATTTCATTTATTTGGTAATATATTTAATGACAGGTTCATTGGGTTGTCCCAATGGACCTGACTTTTTTGATTTACTTGCTGATTAAACCTTTTGCTTCTTCATTCGTCAGATAATCGAAAGATGCATCGATTATTATCAATAATTTAATACGTAGTCGAGCCTTAAAAGCTTCGCTCACACGCACATATGCATGTATTACATGTGCAAACAGAGCATCTCCACTCTGTCATGAGCCTCATGATAGCCCACCTAATAAGGCACAAAAGAACCCTCATGGCTCTTTTTAGGTTAAATGCGGCAGCTGCGAGCATGACGTTGATGGAGTCTCTGAAAAGACCCTTGTAGAAGTTCCGTCCGAGACAATGGTCGCTCTTACAGTGCCCGATAACCGGCTCTATTCCCGCCTGCTTCCTGAACAGCTTGTGTTTTCTTGCTTTCATGTAGGCGGAGTCTGAAGCTTTCTGAACATCAGGTATCATGATTTTCGTGTCTCCTGACATTTTCTGTCCCCTGTAGCCTCTGTCCCCGGCAAGAATGCGGATTGTTCTTCCGTATAGGCGGCGAGCCTGTTCCTTTGCCCTGTCAATCGTATGACCGTCATACTCATTCCTGAATGACATGGTTCCGATGATGATGCCGTTCCACAGACGGATGATGGAGGCCTTGTTGCCGAACTCGTATTTCTTGTGCTCCTTTCCCTTGCAGATGCACAGGACGTCGGGCTCATGGAGCGAGTATATCTTGTGACCGTCCAGAAGCTCTCCGTTTACAAACCTCAGGCAAAAGTTCAAGTAGTACTTACTTTCCATTAGAAGATATCTGAAACTGCAGTAGAAGATATCTTCTACTAAAAAGAGACTGGCAGCTTTCCCGCTGAGAATGGATAGCCATGCTCCGACAAGCAGTCTGAAGGCTTGTTGCTTGCCCTTTGAGGTGGTTTGAGGTGGCGGATGCAGGCCCTGTCTGAGATGTTGTTGCCCGGGAATGTATGGGGTTGGGCCATGCCTCGTATGCTGATGGAAGTCCGTCTGAAGACAGGTTACAGGCTGGTGGCAAACCCACTTCTTTGGCTTTCTTCCCCCACCTTGAAGTGAAAATAATTTTAGGCAAAAACAGTCGATGAAACCGTGGTTTTTAGTGATTCATCACAGATTCACAGCGCGCGGTAAAGAAAAAAAGTAGTAGTGAAGTGGGGAAATGTGGGGAATAATCTCTACTTTTGCGGTCTATGAGATTTACGGGTATACAGGAAGCCAAGTTAGACGCGAAGGGCCGTGTGTTCTTCCCGTCCGATTTTCGTCGGCTGTTGCAGGCCGACGAATCCCGTCTGGTGCTGAAGCGCGATGTGTTTCAGCCCTGCTTGGTGCTGTACCCTTATGCAGCGTGGTTATCCGAAGTCGATGAGGTCAAGTCCAGGTTGAACCGCTGGGACCCGGTGCAGGCCATGCTGTTCAGGCAGTTTATGGCCGAAGTGGAGATTCTGAACCTTGACGCGGCAGGCCGTCTGTTGCTGTCGAAGCGTTGGCTTGCAGCGGCAGGACTGAGCGGCAAGGTGCGTTTCGTGGGTGCCGACGACCGGGTAGAACTGTGGAGCGCAGAGAGGGCAGACCAGTGTTTCATGCAGCCCGAAGCGTATGCCCAGGCCATGCAACAGGCCATGAACAGCGGCGCACCCCAAGAGGCATCCCGTAACTGCGACACCGCACACCCCTAAGAGCGTGTTGCGTTTTGACAGTCAGGCCAGGTGGGTGCCGGTGATGGTTCATCGGAGTCCGGTCCCCAAGACGGTCAGATTGAAAGAACGCCCATCATTCATCAGCATAGAGAATCATGTACCACATTCCCGTGTTGTTGCAGCCGACAGTCGATGGCTTGGCCATTCGTCCGTCGGGCACCTATGTCGACGTGACCTTTGGTGGCGGCGGGCATAGCCGTGAGATATTGCGTAGGCTGGGCGAGGACGGCCACTTGTACAGCTTTGACCAGGATGCCGATGCCGAAAGCAACGTGCCGGAAGGCGATGCCCGGTTCACCTTCGTGCGCAGCAACTTCCGTTATCTGCGCAACTGGATGCGCTATTACGGAGTCGAAGCAGTCGATGGCATAGTGGCCGACTTGGGCGTTTCGAGCCACCATTTTGATGAGCGTGAGCGCGGTTTCTCGTTTCGCTTCGACGCTCCGCTCGATATGCGCATGAACGGACGTGCCGGCATGACTGCGGCCGATGTGGTGAACCGTTACGGCGAAGAGCAGCTGGCCGACCTGTTGTGGCTGTATGGTGAACTGAAGAACAGCCGCCGGCTGGCCGCAGCCATCGTGAAGGCCCGCTCGGTGCAGCCGTTGTTGCTGACAGGCGACCTGATGCACACCGTGCAGCCCCTGTTGCCCCGTGAGCGCGAAAAGAAGGACCTGGCCCGCGTGTTCCAGGCACTGCGCATGGAAGTCAACCACGAAATGGCCGCCCTTCAGGAAATGTTGCTGGCCGCCTTGCAGGTGTTGCGTCCCGGCGGCCGGCTCGCTGTGCTGACCTACCATTCACTCGAAGACCGCATGGTGAAGAACTTCATGCGGGCAGGGAGGATGGACGGCAAGGTGGAACAGGACTTCTACGGCCGCCGCCTGACCCCTTGGCGGGCCGTGACGGGGCGGCCCGTGCAGCCCTCGGCCGAAGAACAGCAGGAAAATCCGCGAAGCCGTTCGGCCAAGCTGCGCGTGGCAGAGAAGGTTCAATTGTGACAATGACAGATATGGCGAAGACAGATAAAAACATCGGTGAAAACGGGGAAAATCAGCAACCCGTCACCGAACAGGACTCTACCGCGCAGTCGGCTGCGAGCGAACGCGAAAAGGCGATAAAGGCCTTCAAGGTACTGACGGCAGAAGAAGACAATGCGCCCGACACGCACAGCCGGATGACCTTGGCCTCGATACTGGGCGGCGACATATTGGGCGGACGCTGGTTCCGACGCCAGTTCTGGTATATGGTGATGATTGTCGGCATGCTCATTATCTATGTGAGCAACCGCTATTCGTGCCAGCAAGAGATGATACGCACCAAGATGCTGACCGACACCCTGCTCGACCGGCGATACAAGGCACTGACACGTTCCAGCCAGCTGAAAGAGCGGATGAGGCGCAGCAATATTGAGGAGGCACTGACCGACACCACCTTGCAAACAGCCAACACCCCCTCGTTCAACCTGAAGGTGGGACGTTGAGATACAGGTGTGTGACAGGTGAAGGGAGGAGCCCGGCTGACAAGGCCACTCCGTTGGGCGGGGAGAAGGATTCACCGTCACTGACGACCGGCGGCATCAGCAACCCTACTGCTTCTCAAAAACAGAACTATAAACATTCAACCATTCACTAAGACAATGGATTTTCCTATCAAACAAGTAGCCAAACGATATGCCTTTGTGGCTTCGGTGCTGGTACTGGCCGGTTTTGCCATATTGGGGAAGGCCATGTACACGATGACCGTGAAAAAGGACTATTGGTTAGCCATCGGCGACCGCTTTGTGAAAGAAAACGACACCGTGCCCCCTACGCGCGGCAACATATTGGCCGACAACGGGGAAGTGTTGGCAGCCTCACTGCCAGAGTACAAGCTGTTTATGGACTACATGTCGTGGGAGAAGGACAGCCTGCGCAGGGAGAAGGAGCAAGCCAAGCGCGACAGCCTGCTGACCGACAAGGCCGACTCGATAAGCGAGGGCATGCACCGCATATTCCCGGACATAGACCCCGCAGCGTTCAAGCAACACCTGCTCGAAGGGAGGGAACGGAAGAGCCACCACTGGCCGCTCTACAAGAAACGCGTGACCTACATACAGTACAGGCAGTGTAAGGAGCTGCCCCTGTTCAGGTCCTCGCCCAATGTGGGCGGCTTCCATGTGGAGGAAATCAAGACACGCAAGAATCCCTATGGCCGCCTGGCTATCCGCACCATCGGCGACCTGTATAAGGGGAAGGACTCGGCCCGTACAGGCCTGGAACTCAGTTTCGACTCGGTGTTGAGAGGCAAGCCCGGCATCGCCCACCGCCAGAAGGTGCTGAACCGCTACCTGACCATCATCGACAAGCCCGCCGAAGACGGCTGCGACATCATGACAACCCTCAATGTGGGTATGCAGGACATCTGCGAAAAGGCCCTGGGCGACAAGCTGCGCGAGATAGAGGCCCAAAGTGGCGTGTGCATCCTGATGGAAGTCGGCACGGGCGACATCAAGGCCATGACCAGCCTGCAGCGCATGGCCGACGGCACCTATGCCGAAGTCAATCCCGATGCCGTCAAGAACCTGTACGAACCAGGGTCTGTGTTCAAGCCCATGTCGTTCCTGGTGGGAATGGACGACGGTTTTATCAAAATGACCGATGTGGTCGACGTGGGTTGCGGCATCAAGGAAATGTACGGCCGCAAGATGCGCGACGCCAACTGGCGTTCGGGCGGCAGCGGTGTGGTCACCGTGCCGCAGATTCTGCAAAAGTCACTCAATGTGGGAGTGAGCACACTCATTGACCGGTATTACCACAACGACCCGCGCAAGTTTGTCGAAGGCATCTACCGCATCGGTGTGGCAGAGGACCTGCAGATACCCATACCCGGCTACGCCAAGCCCCGTATACGTATGCCCAAGGAAGACGGTTCGAACTGGTCGAAGACCGCATTGCCCTGGATGAGTATCGGTTATGAGACACAGATACCGCCCATCACGACCGTCACTTTCTACAACGGTATAGCCAACAACGGCAAGCTGGTGCGTCCCAGACTCGTGAAGGCCATACTGAAAGGCGATGAAGTGGTGAAGGAATTCCCCGTGGTGGTGCTGCGCGAACAGATGGCGCGGCCTGAGGCGGTGAAGAACATCCAGGACTGTCTGGAATCAGTCGTAAGCGTGGGACTGGGCAAGAAGGCCGGGTCGAAGTACTTCCACACTTCGGGCAAGACCGGTACGGCCCAAATCTGGACCAAAAACGGCTTCTGCTCGGAGTACCTGATTTCGTTCGCCGGCTATTTCCCCTCAGAGAATCCGCTCTATTCCTGCATCGTATGTATCAGAAAGGGAGCCCCCGCGTCGGGTGGCGGCATGTGTGCGCCTGTGTTCAGGCGTGTGGCCGAGACAGTCATGGCCCAGCGCCGCAGCAACGATTATTCGACGGCGCGCGACACGCTGAACTGCATGATGCCCGTGGTATGTGCCGGCAACCTGCAGGCAGCTGAAACCGTGCTCGACGAATTGCGCATAGCGCGCAGCGGAGACCTGCCCGAACAGGAAGGAGCATTGCCATGGGGCGTGTGTCAGACACGCCAGGATGGGCTGACACTGGAAACTGTGACCGGCGAGGAATCCCACACCGTGCCCGACGTGAGGGGCTACGGTCTGCGCGATGCCCTGTTCCGCTTGGAGAAAATGGGGCTGAAGGTGAAGGTGAAAGGCGTGGGACGCGTGAGCGCACAAAGCTTGAAGCCAGGCACAACAGCCGAAGCCGGGCACGAAATCGAACTGGTGCTGGGCAATCCCGACGACATACCCAAGGCAGCGCGTACCGACACCTTGAAGCGCGACACAGTGCAGGCGGTGCGTGAAGACACCGTTGTGGACCACGAACTCAATCCCCACGCACCGGCAGCGGGGAACCAGGAAACGCCTCCACCCACAAAGACCCGCCAGAAAGAGGCGGTGCAGCCCGCCGGCAAGCCGCAGAACGAGGCGGCACGGAAGGCCAAGGCCGACACCGGGAAGCATAAGGACAAGCTCCGATGACGGGGCGGGCGGGGGACACACCCCGCCCTGTGCGGCCTCTCACGCCGTGCAACCCGCCGACCCGAGGAGCGGTCCGTTCATCATACAGAGTCATACATAAAAAACTACGGCAATGAAATTGTCAGACATATTGAAGAAAGTGGCGGTGCTGGAGTCGCAGGGCGACCTGAACCGCGAAATAACCGGCGTAAACATAGACTCACGCCAGGTGGAAAGCGACGACCTCTTTGTCGCAGTCAAGGGCACACAAACCGATGGACACGCCTATATAGACAAGGCCATCGGGCAGGGAGCCAAGGCCGTGCTGATGAGCGACCCGCTGCCCGCCGAACCCGTGGCCGGAGTGAGCTATGTGCGGGTGGCCGACACGGAAGACGCCGTGGGCAAGGTGGCCACGCAGTTCTTCGGCGACCCCACGAGCCGGCTGAAGCTGGTGGGCGTGACAGGCACGAATGGCAAGACAACCATTGCGACTGTACTCTACAACCTGTTCCGCTCCTTCGGCTACAAGTGCGGCCTGTGTTCGACGGTGTGCAACTTCATTGACGGCCGCGCCATTGAGGCCGACCACACGACCCCCGACCCCATCACGCTGAACAGGCTGCTCGCACAGATGGCCGAGGAAGGATGCGAATACGCCTTCATGGAATGTTCGTCGCATGCCATACACCAGAAGCGCATTGGCGGACTGCGCTTTGCCGGAGGCATATTCACCAACCTGACCCGGGACCACCTCGACTACCACAAGACCTTCGAGAACTACCGCGATGCCAAGAAAGCCTTCTTCGACCAGCTTCCGCGCGGAGCCTTTGCCGTTACGAATGCCGACGACCGCAACGGCATGGTCATGGTACAGAACACCGCCGCTACCGTGCGGACCTATTCGACCCGCACGGCGGCCGACTTCAAAGGCCGCATTCTGGAGGAGAGCATCGAAGGCATGCTGCTCGACATCGACGGACGCGAAGTGAGCGTGCGCTTTGTGGGACGCTTCAACGTGTCGAACCTGCTGGCAGTGTATGGCGCAGCCCAAATGCTGGGACAACGCGCCGAGGACGTGCTGCGCGGACTTTCGGCCCAACACCCTGTGAACGGACGCTTCGAGGCCATCCGCTCGCCCAAGGGCTTCAGCGCGGTGGTCGACTATGCACACACCCCCGACGCGTTGGAGAATGTGCTGACCGCCATCAACGAGATCGTGAAGGGCAAAGGCCAGGTCATCACGGTCTGTGGAGCGGGCGGAAACCGCGACAAGGGCAAGCGCCCCCTCATGGCCCAGGAAGCAGCCAAACGTTCGGACCGCGTGATCATCACGAGCGACAATCCACGCTTCGAGGAGCCGCAAGACATCATCAATGACATGCTGGCCGGACTGGACGAGGAACAGATGCAGAAGACCATCAGCATTTGTGACCGCCGCGAAGCCATACGTGCGGCCGCCATGATGGCCAGGCCAGGCGACGTGATACTCGTGGCAGGCAAGGGACACGAGCCTTACCAGGACGTGAAGGGCGTGAAGCACCACTTTGACGACCATGAGGAAATCCGCAAAGCCTTCGGACTGGAAAAATGAACGACCCCCTGTGGGTAGATACTGAAAGATATGCTGTACTATTTATTCCGCTTTTTGGAGCAGTTCGGCGTGCCCGGATCAGCCATGTGGGGTTACATCTCCTTCCGTTCGCTGCTGGCCCTGATACTGGCTCTGGTGATTTCGGCCTGGTTTGGCGAGTACTTCATCAAATGGATGAAACGCCACCGCATCAGTGAGACCCAACGCGATGCCAGCATCGACCCCTTCGGCGTGCAGAAGATCAATGTGCCCTCGATGGGAGGCATCATCATTCTGGTGGCAGTGCTGGTGCCCTGCCTGTTGCTGGGCCGCTTGCGCAACATCTACATGATACTGATGCTCGTCACCACCGTCTGGTTAGGCCTGCTGGGCTTCCTGGATGACTACATCAAGATATTCAAGAAGAACAAGGACGGACTGCCCGGCCGCTACAAAATAGTCGGACAGGTCGCGCTGGGCCTGTTTGTGGGCCTGACACTCTATCTGAGTCCCGATGCCACTATCCGCGAGAACATCGAGACCCAGCGGCGGGGTGCAGTGACAGAGATTGTACACAAGAGCGAGGCGGTGAAGAGCACCAAGACCACCATCCCCTTTGTGAAGAACAACAATTTAGACTATGCCGAAATCGTGGGCTTTCTGGGCAAGTACAAGACACAGGCCGGCTGGGTAGTGTTTGTGCTGATGACCATCCTTGTGATTACGGCCGTGTCGAACGGTGCCAACCTGAATGACGGCATGGACGGCATGGCAGCGGGCAATTCGGCTATCATATTCATAGCCTTGGGCATTCTGGCCTACGTGTCGAGCCACATAGAGTTCGCCTCCTATCTGAACATCATGTACGTACCAGGCTCCCAGGAGCTCGTCATCTTTACCTGTGCGATGGTGGGCGCACTGATAGGCTTCCTGTGGTACAACGCCTATCCGGCCCAGGTGTTTATGGGCGATACAGGCTCGCTGGCCATTGGCGGTATCATCGCCGTGCTGGCCATCATCATCCACAAGGAATTGCTCATCCCGATACTGTGTGGCATATTCCTGATCGAAAGCCTGAGCGTCATACTGCAGGTAGAATACTTCAAGTTCGGCAAGCGCAAGGGGTGCAAGCAGCGGCTGTTCAAGCGTACACCCATTCACGACAACTTCAGGGTGTTGCCCTCACAGCTTGACCCCGAGTGCAAATATGTGTTCAAATGGCCCAAGGGCGCATGGCACGAGTCGAAGATAACCGTGCGCTTCTGGATTACCACCATCATTCTGGCCGCGTTCACCATCATTACGCTGAAAATCAGGTAGTGCCGGTGTGAGGGCGCGGTCGCAACTATCATATTGTAGACTAAAAACGAGAGAAAGACTATGCGTTTGGTCGTATTGGGGGCCGCAGAAAGCGGCGTGGGTGCCGCTATCCTGGCACAGAAATACGGTTACGAAGTGTTTGTTTCAGACATGGGACAAATCAAACCGCGCTACAGGCAGATGTTGGACGAACGGCACATCGCCTGGGAAGAAGGACGGCACACCGAAAGCGAGGTGCTGCGGGCCGATGAGGTGGTAAAGAGTCCGGGCATTCCCGACACAGCACCCATGGTGGCCAAGCTCATCGCGCAAGGCACACCCATACTGAGCGAAATAGAGTTTGCGGCACGCTATACCGATGCCCGCATGATATGCATCACAGGCAGCAACGGAAAGACCACCACCACCTCGCTCATCTACCATATACTGAAGAAGGCAGGGACGGACGTGGGACTGGCCGGAAACATCGGCCACAGCCTGGCATTGCAGGTGGCCGAACAGCCGCACGACACGTATGTGATAGAGCTGTCCTCCTTCCAGCTCGACAACATGTATGACTTCCGTGCACACATCGCGGTGCTGCTGAACATTACGCCCGACCATCTGGACCGCTATGACTTCTGCATGCAGAACTATGTGGACTCCAAGATGCGCATCGTGCAGAATCAGACAGCCGACGACACCTTCATATATTGGGAGGGTGACGACTATGTGCCAGCCGAGTTGAAGAAACGCCCGGAACCCTGCAAGCGATGCGGATTCAGTGATGCCCCCCAAGAGGGAGCGGCAGGCTATGCAGCCGAAGGCAAGCTTGTGGTACATGTCCCCATGCAGTTTGAAATGCCGTTGGATGCGCTTTCGCTGCGAGGCAAACACAATGTGCGCAACGCGCTGGCAGCTGCCATCGCCACGTTGTCGGCAGGAGTCGACCCGCAAACGGTCCGTGCAGGTCTGGCCGATTTTCCCGGTGTCGAACACCGGCTTGAGAAGGCAGGGACAGTCCGGGACATTCACTTTGTGAACGATTCGAAGGCCACCAATGTAGATGCCTGCTATTGTGCATTGGAAAGCATGGACACTCCCGTGGTGCTGATTGTGGGCGGCCGCGACAAAGGCAACGACTACGGCCAGATCGTTCCGTTGGTGCAGCAGAAGTGTCGGGCACTGGTGTATATGGGCGCAGACAACGCGAAGCTGCATGAAGCATTCGACGGGCTGGGACTGCCCATAGCCGATACCCACTCCATGGCATCGTGCATGGAACAGGCGGTCCGGCTGGCACAACCCGGCGATACGGTACTGCTCAGCCCCTGTTGCGCTTCGTTCGACCTGTTCCGCAACATGGAAGACCGCGGCGAGCAGTTCAAGGCTTGGGTGAAGGCCTGGCAGGAATAACCCGCCTGCAACACCCGGGACAGGTGTCGCGCCGTATCGGCTGAATGCCTCTGAGAGACAGCGCGTTCGGCAGGTCACGGAAACATGCCGAACGGTCCGGTAGCCGTCATGGCGCGTCCACACCTCCTCCCCCTCTTTGTCTTTCATCATATCTCCCAACAATCTCCATACGAGGCTGGGCGCATGGCCGTTTTGAAGGCCATTCAAGGTTGAGGCCCGGCAGACTCCACTCTTAACAAACAGCAAACCGCAACATGAAGTCCATTGGTTCTTGGTTTATGGGCGACCGCGTCATTTGGGTCGTATACTTTTTCCTCTGCATCATCTCGCTGGTCGAGGTGTTCAGCGCGGCCAGTACGCTGGCCTACAAGAGCGGCAGCTTCTGGAATCCGCTCATCAAGCAAGCCTGCTTCTTGGCAGCCGGCACGGTGTTGGTAATCATTGTCCACAAGGTGCCGTGCCGCATGTTCAAGGCAGTCCCCATATTCCTGTTGCCAGTGTCGTTCATGTTGCTGTTGGTCACGTTGTTCTCGGGCAAGAGTGCAAACCAGGCCTCGCGCTGGTATGAAGTGTTCGGCATACAGTTCCAGCCATCAGAGTTGGCCAAGGGTGCGGTTGTCATTACGGTCGCCCTGATACTGTCCCGGATGCAGCGCGAAGAGGGAGCCGACAAGCAGGCATTCAAGTACATTCTGATGGTGGCAGGCAGCATCTGCCTGCTCATATTCCCCGAAAACCTGTCGACAGCCTGCCTGCTTTTTGGCGTGGTAGTGCTGATGATGTTCATAGGGCGCGTGTCGCTGGTCCAGCTCGGCAAGCTGTTCGGCGTGCTGGCCCTTTCGGGCCTGTTGGGCGCCTTGGTGCTCTTCTCGATGCCGAAGGAAAGCAGCCTCTACGACCTGCCCATGCTGCATCGCGTGCACACGTGGAGCAACCGCATCTCAACCCACATGTCGGCGGGAGATGACGACGCAGCGAAGAACGACCCGATGAAGTATGACATAGACAAAGGGGCGCAGGTGGCACATGCCAATATCGCCATAGCGTCGAGCAACTATGTGGGGAAAATGCCGGGCAATTCGGTAGAGCGAGACTTCCTGAGCCAAGCCTTCTCAGACTTCATTTTTGCCATAATCATCGAAGAAATGGGCATTTGGGGGGCGGCGGCCGTGGTGTTCCTGTACATCATCCTGCTGTTCAGGGCCGGGCGCATATCAAGCCGGTGCGAGCGGGCGTTCCCGCCGTTTCTGGCCATGGGGCTGACCTTGCTGCTGGTGTCTCAGGCCATTCTGAACATGCTGGTGGCAGTGGGACTGTTCCCTGTGACGGGCCAACCCTTGCCGCTGATTAGCCGCGGTGGTACCTCGACGCTTATCAACTGCGTGTATATCGGCATGATACTCAGCGTGAGCCGACATGCGCGTCAGGTGAAAGAGGCGCAGCACACAGAGTTTGACGGCCCGATGACAGACATCAAGCACGAATAGACAGGCCGACTTGCCCGCAGCACGGTACAGCACGGTGGGCAGGTCTTATTCCCCTGTAAGCAAGTCGCAATAAATCTGGATGGCCTGTCGAAGCTCGCTCAGGCAGACATATTCGTCGGCCGTGTGTGAGCGTGCGGAGTCACCCGGCCCCATCTTGAACGAGTCAAACGGCATAAGGGCCTGGTCGCTCAGAGTCGGTGAGCCAAAGGGTTCGCCTCCTAAGGCAATGGCCCGTTGTACCAATCGGTGCCGGGGCGAAATGCGTGAGGAAGACAGGCGGGTGGACCGAGGCTGTACGTCGCAGCGGACATGACTTTTGACCTCTTCGAGAATCTCCTGGTTGCTGTAAAGCTCATTGGCACGCACGTCAACCACAAAGCGGCACGTGTCGGGCACTACATTGTGCTGGCTGCCGGCTTCAATCATCGTTACACTCATCTTGACCGGGCCCAGCAGAGGAGACACTTGGGTGAAGGGACTGCTGCGGAACCACTCGATGTCGGCCAAGGCTTCATAGATGGCATTCACCCCCTCGTTGCGTGCCGCATGGCCCGCCTTGCCATGGGCCGTACAGTCGAAGACCATCAGCCCCTTTTCGGCAATGGCCGGACGCATTCCGGTAGGCTCGCCCACCAAGGCAACGTCGATGGGCGGCAGGAGTGGCAGAACACTCTCGATGCCATTGCGTCCCGACACCTCCTCCTCGGCCGAGGCGAGAAATACCAGGCGGTAGGGGAGAACCTCCTTGCTTAATGCCAGGAATGCATGCAGCAGGCAGACCAGTCCGCCGCCGCAGTCGTTGCTGCCCAAACCATAAATCCGGTCGCCTTCAACCAAAGGCTCGAAGGGCGGACGTTGCCAGCCAGCTGCAGGCTTGACAGTGTCGATGTGGGCATTGAGCAGCAGGGTAGGCTGTCCTTCGTGGTGCAACGGCTGTATGCACCAGATGTTGTTGCCATGACGCTGCGGATGTGCGTCGCAGTCAGTCAGGTACTTTTCGAGAAAATCAGCACATGCCGTTTCTTCCCGGCTCAAGGAAGGAATGCGAATCAAAGACTTCAGCAACGTGGCCGCCTGGTGGGTGAAGGCTTCGAAGTCCGTGGGGGAATATTTCATGAAGGAAAAGGATTTTGTTCGGCAAAATTACGTTTTTGGTTCATTTCTTTCGTGCTAAAGGCTTTTTTTCAATATAAATGGATAACTTTGCGAGTGTGAAGGCATCCTTGCCTGTCAAAACATGCTGTTCTATGCAAAACAACTGCCACCTTTCGAAGCTCATTTTCGAGCAAGCCAAGAAGTACGGTGAACGAGCCGCACTCAGTTACCGTGATTATGAAATAGGCCAGTGGAAATCCATATCCTGGAACACTTTCGCCCAGCAGGTGAGGAAGGTGTCGTATGCCTTGCTGCATCTGGGCGTCAAGGTGCAGGAAAACGTGGGCATATTTTCGCAGAACAAGCCCGAAAACCTGTTCGTTGACTTTGGTGCTTATGGCATTCGTGCGGTGAGCATCCCTTTCTATGCAACCAGCAGCGGTGCGCAGGTAGCCTACATGCTGAACGATGCGCAAATCCGCTATCTGTTTGTCGGTGAACAGGAACAGTATGAGGTGGCTTTCAGCGTGTTTGCCGTGGCACAGACCTTAGAGCGCATCATCATATTTGACAAGAAGGTGAAGCGCAACGAGAAAGACCATCTCTCGGTCTATTTCGACGACTTCCTGCAGGACGAGCTACAGGGAGACTTGCAGGAGGTGGGCCGGGAGTATCAGCAACGACAGGCCGATGCCAACTACGAGGACTTGTGTAACATCTTGTACACCAGCGGCACCACGGGACAGAGCAAGGGCGTGATGCTCACCTATGGACAGTATAGAGAAGGCTTCCGCGTGAATGATGCCGTGCTGCCCCTGAGCGAGGACGACGTGTTCCTGAACTTCCTGCCGTTTACCCATATCTTCGAAAGGGCATGGTGCTATCTGGGTCTGACCGAAGGCGCGTTGCAGTGCATCAATCTTCGCCCGGCCGATGTGCAGCGTTCGATGCAGGAGGTCCATCCGACCTGTATGTCATCGGTTCCGCGCTTTTGGGAGAAGGTCTATCAGGCAGTGCTTGACAAAATGGAGAATGGCTCGTTCATGGAGCGTAAGCTGATCAAGGAAGCACTCGAAGTGGGCGGCCGTTACTGGGAGAAATACAAGGCCAAGGGAAAAACAGCCCCGCTGGGCCTCACCTTGCAGTATCAGCTCTATGACAAAACCATCATCAAGGTGCTGCGCAAGACACTCGGTCTGGAACGGGCAAACTTCTTCCCCACAGCAGGGGCGGCCGTGTCGCCAGAGGTGGAGCGCTTTGTGCATGCAGCCGGCTTGAACATGGTGGTGGGCTATGGCCTGACTGAAAGCCTGGCCACTGTGTCGTGTGACGTGCCGGGCAAACCCGTTACGATGGGTTCGGTGGGACGGCTGATTGACGGCATCGAAATCAAATTCGGGACCAACGATGAAATCCTGCTGCGCGGCAAGACCATCACACCGGGCTACTACAAGAAAGATACAACCACAAAAGAGGCTATAGACGCAGAAGGGTGGTTCCATACAGGAGATGCAGGCTACATGAAGAATGGCGAACTCTTCCTGCGCGAACGCATCAAGGACCTGTTCAAGACCTCAAACGGAAAATACATAGCTCCGCAGATGATTGAGTCGAAGTTGGTGCTCGACCGTTATTTCGACCAGGCGGTAGTCGTGGCAGACAAGCGGAAGTTCGTGAGTGCACTGATAGTGCCTGACTACAAACTGCTGGAGCTTTATGCCAGCTCGAACGATTTTCAGGCCGATGGACGCGAAGCCCTGTGCAAGCACCCGGCGGTGTTGAAATTCTTTACCGAACGTATCGAGACACTGCAGCAGGACCTGGCACATTACGAAAAGATCAAACGCTTCGTGCTCCTGCCTTCACCCTTCACGATGGAAAATGGCGAATTGACCAATACGCTCAAGGTGCGCCGCAGGATAGTGTATGAGCATTATGCAGACCTGATTGACCAGATATACGCTGATGCCGAGGCTGCCGGTGCAAACTGATTATTGGAATCACTCTCAAACAACAACTCAAACAAAGGAATGATAACCTCCGACCAACTCAAAGACGCTCAGGACCGCGTGTCGGCCCTCTACAAATATTTGGATATAGAAGCCAAGACCATGCAGCTCGAAGAAGAACAGCTGCGTACGCAAGACCCCGGATTCTGGGATGATGCCAAAAGGGCTGAAGAACAGATGAAGAAGGTGAAGGGAATCGAGAAGTGGATTCAAGGCTACAAGCAGGTGAAGCTGCTGGCCGATGAATTGGCTCTGGCCTTTGACTTCTGTAAAGAGGAAATGGTGACGGAGGAGGAAGTCGACGAGTCGTATGCACATACTATCCAGGCTATCGAAGAACTTGAACTGCGCAACATGCTGCGACAGGAGGAAGATTCGATGGACTGCGTGCTGAAAATCAATTCGGGGGCCGGTGGAACGGAAAGCCAGGATTGGGCGCAAATGCTGATGCGTATGTATATGCGCTATGCCGAAGCGCATGACTATAAATGCACCATCTCCCATTTGCAGGATGGTGACGAAGCGGGTATCAAGACCGTGACTATGGAGATTGAGGGGGATGATGCCTATGGCTACCTGAAGAGCGAGAACGGTGTGCACCGCCTGGTGCGTGTTTCGCCCTATAACGCGCAGGGCAAGCGCATGACATCGTTCGCTTCGGTTTTCGTCACTCCGCTTGTGGATGATACAATCGAGGTGTATGTAGACCCGTCTAAAATTTCATGGGACCTGTTCCGGTCGGGTGGAGCCGGCGGCCAGAATGTGAACAAGGTGGAGACCGGCGTGCGACTGCGCTACCAATACAAAGACCCCGATACGGGTGAGGAGGAGGAAATCCTCATCGAAAATACAGAGAGCCGCAAGCAGCTCGAAAACAGGGAAAACGCCATGCGCCTGCTTCGCTCACAACTGTATGACCGCGCGTTACAGAAGAAGAAAGCGGCGCAGGCCAAAATCGAGGCCGGAAAGAAGAAAATCGAGTGGGGCAGCCAGATTCGAAGCTATGTGTTCGACGACCGTCGTGTCAAGGACCACCGCACGGGTTTCCAAACCAGTGATGTAGGTGGCGTGATGGACGGAAAGATTGACGGATTCATCAAGGCGTATCTCATGGAGTTTTCCGAAAGCGAAGCCGAAGAACAATGATATCATTTTAAATCCATATAACCATGAAACAGAATAAACAACTTAAGGCCCGTGCACGTGAAGCACGTCAGGCACGTCAGGCCAACCGCGTGATAAATGGCATCTTTATAGCGCTTATATTATTGATGGTGTTGGCTCTTATCGCCTATTATCTGTTGCAGTAGAAGTCGGACATTCGCTTTTAGCCAATAGAAATGCCAGTCGAAATAGAACGGAAGTTCCTGGTGCAGGGCGACTACAAGTCGCTTGCCGTTTCGCACAGCCGCATCAGGCAAGGCTACATATGCAGCAGCCGCGGACGCACAGTGCGTGTCAGACTGCGTGACGACAAGGGCTATTTGACCATCAAGGGGCCCTCGCTGAACGGCGGTCTGTCGCGTTATGAATTTGAGAAGGAAATTTCCGTAGACGAAGCACTTTCGCTTTTGTGCCTGTGTGAGCCGGGAATGGTCGACAAAAATCGTTGGCTCGTTCCGGTGGGAAAACACGTATTTGAGGTAGACGAGTTCTTCGGAGACAATGAAGGGCTCGTGGTGGCCGAGGTGGAGCTGGCCGAAGAGGCTGAGGATTTCGAACGGCCTGCATTCCTTGGCATGGAGGTGACAGGCGACCGACGCTATTACAACTCCTCGCTCAGATCCAATCCTTACAAGAAATGGGATAAATGAAGTATGCAAAAAGGTTATAAGTTGTGTGGGAAGTACCTACAGTCTTATAACCTTTTTGTTGCCATGTGCTATGGGGATGCGTCTGGCTGGCAGCGTATGCTTGCTGGAATTCAGTCCTTTTGGGTATATGTGTAGTCGTTTACCAGCACACAGGTAATACCGTTGTTGATAGATACCTGTTCACGTCCCTTGCTGGGCTTCCACATGTTTTTCCCTTTTACTCTTTTGCAAATAATAGACGATTCCCGATTGGCTACAAAGATTTCGGCAAATGTAGAGTCTGTGCTGAACACCAGATAAACTTGGTGAGGACCAGCGTCAAAGCGTTTGCCCACCTCCCATAGGCGTACGCAGTCGTGCAGCGCATAACTCCAAGTGTAACCTGCAGAACTGAGACAGCCGTGATCATCGCGGTCGCTGCCTACGAGTTTGCCCAGAGTGGGATGCGAACAGGCTGTTGCCAGTAGCAGCATTGCAAGGGTTATGCCTATTATATAATAAGGAGTGGTTGAAGTAGTTTTGCAAATCATGGTTCAATTCTTTTGGGATGAGTAGGCAAAAGTACGATATTATTTGTCGTTTCATCTCTTTTTTGGGAAAAATAAGCTGGGGCGCAAGTTTTCCTGTTCACCCCGTCCCTCCGTTTCTGCCCTTCGCTCCCCCGCCTGTCCATCCCTCCGAGCCCCGCCCCGTCCCTCCGAGCCCCCGGCCCTCCGTGTTCCGCCTTTCACCACCGTTCCCCGAAGTTCCGCTTCGGGGCCCGTCCGCCCCCCGGCCCATGGAGCCGCGCCCGCCCGTTTCCGGCCCTCCGGGCCCCGTTTGTCCCCGCGGATTGCCACTCCGACCTGCCAAAACCTCCCCGTAAGAAGAATTTTTGAAAAAATATCCCCCGAAAGCTTTGCCAGTTCAAAAC
>CAMBOH010000041.1 GCA_945869305.1 uncultured bacterium | reverse complement strand
GAGCACCTGACTGTTAATCAGGGGGTCGTTGGTTCAAGCCCATCCTGAAGCGCACTTAGTAGACTTCCGTCTTTGAATTGCATAGGCTTCAGTAGCTCAGTTGGTTAGAGCACCTGACTGTTAATCAGGGGGTCGTTGGTTCAAGCCCATCCTGAAGCGCACCGCTCAATTGAAAAGCAACAGCCCCGGACGCATCGTTCGGGGCTGTTGTGGTTTTCGGGCAGGAACTTTGTGAGGTGATGGGGTTGTTACGTTATCAGGTGATGAGGTTCTCCCATGACCAACAGCCAGACAGGAGGAATGTCCGCTCCAATCGTAACCCCATAACCCCATAACCTCATAACCCCATAACCTCATAACCTCATAACCCCATAACCTCATAACCTCGTAACCCCATAATACGTTATGTTCATGCGCACATCAATCCTCCTCACCTTGGCGGCCCTGCTGTGGTTAGCTCCCGCTTCCGCGCTGATGGCCCAGAATGCCGACTTCCATGTGGTGCCCCTTCCCAAGCAGGTGAAGGCCACGCAGGCCGGACACTTCGAACTGGACGACAAGACCTTGGTCTACTGCCCGCAGGGCAACAAGGAACTAAAAAGGCTGGCCGGCTTTCTGGCCGACTTTGTGGAAGAATCGACAGGCATCAAGCTGACCGTGACCAACGCGCCCGTGCAACGCAAGTGCATCAGGCTGTCTGTGTCGCTCAAGGACAAGAACCCCGAAGCCTACCGCGTCAGGGCAAACAGCGAAATCATCCTGCTCGAAGGGGCCTCAGAGGCGGGCCTGTTCTACGCGGTGCAGACGTTGCGCAAGGCGTTGCCGGCAGGCACGGCACAGCGCGTGCTCATTCCCGGAACCGAGGTCTACGATGCGCCGCGCTTCGCCTACCGCGGTGCCCATCTCGACGTGTCGCGCCACTTTGTCGGCCCCGATTCGATGCGCCGCTTCATCGACATGCTGGCCCTGCACAACATCAACCGCCTGCACTGGCACCTGACCGACGACCAGGGATGGCGCGTGGAAATCAAGAAGTACCCCCGGCTGACCCAAGTGGGGTCGCGCCGCAGTGAGACTGTCATCGGACACAACAGCGGAAAATACGACGGAGTGCCTTACGGCGGATTCTATACCCAGAAGGAAATCAGGCAGCTGGTGGACTATGCGGCAGCACGCTATATTACCATCATTCCCGAGATAGACCTGCCCGGACACATGCAGGCAGCGCTGGCTGCCTACCCCGAACTGGGCTGTACCGGAGGCCCTTATGAGGTGTGGCGGCAGTGGGGCGTGTCGGACCACGTGCTGTGTGTGGGCAAGGACCGCACGTTTGACTTTATCGACCGGGTGCTCGGCGAAATCATCCGGCTTTTCCCTTCACAGTATATCCATGTGGGCGGCGACGAGTGTCCCAAGACGCAGTGGAAGCAGTGTGCCCTGTGCCAGCAGCGCATCCGCGACAACCACTTGGAGTCTGACGGGAAACATTCGGCCGAAGAGCGGCTGCAGAGCTATACCATTCGCCATGTGGCACAATTCCTGAAGCAGCATGGCCGCCGCATGATAGGCTGGGACGAGATTCTCGAAGGCGGGCTGCCGCCTGAGGCAACCGTCATGTCGTGGCGCGGCGAAGCGGGCGGCATAGAGGCAGCCCGACAGGGACACGATGTGATAATGACGCCCAACACCTACCTCTACTTCGACTATTACCAGAGCCAGGACACGGCCAACGAGCCCGAAGCCATCGGCGGCTATGTGCCCCTCGAAAAGGTGTACGGCTACGAGCCGCTGCCGGCCGGACTGTCGGCCGAGGAGCAAAAGCACATCGTGGGGGTACAGGCCAACTGCTGGACGGAGTATATGAAGACCTATCGCCAGGTGGAATACATGGAGCTGCCGCGCATGGCCGCCCTGTGTGAGGTGCAGTGGTGCAATCCCGAGCAGAAGGACTTCGACGACTTCGTGCAGGGAAGGCTCCAGCGGCTTGCCGGACTGTACCGCCTCAAGGGCTATAACTACCGGGCAGGATTCTGAGAGAGTTGCCTGCGGGCAGAGAAGTATATCTTCTGTGACAAGAGAAGTATATCTCCTATCGCAGTAGAAGTATATCTTCTATGGCGGAGAAGTATATCTCCTATTGAAAGTCAGTACTATTGCTTTTCAGCGTGCGGTTGCTCCGCATGACGCTTTTGCCTGCGTGAAATAATTACAGATTATTTGTTCTGCGAGCCTAAGAGCTCGCAGATTTTGTATACATTTGCCCCATGACAGCCACTTTTGCTGTTCTATGGAAATCATTCAACCATTCATAATACCTTAATCTAATCGTTATGACCCAACGCTCCCTAACGCTCTTTTTGGCAGGGCTGTTCCTGCCAGGGTGGTTGGCGGCACAGACGGTGGACCGTTCGAAGTATCCTGACTACAGCGACAAGCTGAAGCCCGATGCCTCACTGCTCGCCCCGACCGCCAAAGGCACACGGGTTGCCACCACAAGACCCGACCATGTGAACAATGCCGAAACGATCTACTTCCCGCCGGTCTTCAACCAGGACGGCGGCTCGTGTGGCTCGGCTTCACGCATCTGCTACATGTTCTCGCACGAGCTCAACGCCTACCGCGGGCTCGATGGCAAGAACCCTGACAACTATTATCCTTCCCACTTCGTGTGGCTGCTCACCAACGGTAACTCGGGCAAGGAGGACTTCGTGCTGCATGTGGGTGTGCCTTCGGCCACCGTATACGGCGGACAGACCTACTCGAAATACTTCGGCAACCAGGAAGAGGTGGACTGCGACTTCGGCTGGATGACCGGCTATGAGAAATGGCATTCGGCCATGTACAACCGCATGTCGGCTACGGCAAACTTCCCGCTCAGCGTACAGACAGAAGAAGGACGTGAGGCTGTGAAGAACTGGCTGTGGAACCACAACGGCGACAACTCGTTCCATGCCGGCGGTCTGGCAGGCATCGGCGTGGCCAGTGGCGGCGACTGGCAGGGCATTTCCCAAACTCCCGCCAACGAAGAAGCTGGTGCAACGGGCAAGTACTATGTCAAAAAGTGGGGCACCTCGGTCGACCACGCGCTGACCATCGTGGGCTATGACGACCGCATCGAGTTTGACCTCAACGGCAACGGCGTGTATGGCGAAGCCTCGGCCGACGAGAAGGGAGCCTGGATTATTGTCAACTCCTGGAGTCCGTGGTGGTGTAACGGCGGCTTCATCTACTGCCCTTACGCCCACGGCGGTGCCTGGTTCAACACCAACGGGACGATGGGCGACAGCTGGTGGTATCCCGAAGTGTACTACGTGCGCAAGGACTACCGTCCGCTGCGTGCCATCAAGGTGAAGATGGACTATTCGCGCCGTTCCGAGCTGTTCCTCAGCGCAGGCATCTCGGCCGACCTCAATGCCACCGAGCCTCAGGCACAGCAGGCCTTCGACCACTTCAAGTATGCGGGCGACGGACGCAACGGCGACTCTATCCCCGCTCCCGAGGTGCCGATGCTGGGCCGCTGGGCTGACGGCAAGCTGCACACTGAGCCGATGGAGTTCGGCTACGACCTCACCGACCTGAGCGACAAGTTCGACCAGAACGCTCCGCTCAAGTACTTCTTCACCATCCAGACCAAGGACGGCGCGCTGGGCGACGGACACGTCTATGCCGTGTCGCTCATCGACTACTTCCAGGACGAGCAGGGCATTGAAACCCCGTGCGAAATTCCCCTCGAAGGCGTGGAGATAGCCAACGACGGCAAGCGCACAGTCATTTCGTTCACCGTACAGGGCCGTGGTGTCTACTCACCGCGCAACGTAGGCATTACCGACGGCGTGATAAGCTGGAATGCTCCCGTTGCTTCATCGCTCACCCTCACCGGCTATAAGGTCTACTGCGGCAGCGAGCTGCTGGCCGAACTCGGTACAGGCGAAACGAGCTACACCCTGGAGGCCACAACCGCGGCAACCTATGGCGTGACCGCCGTCTACGGCACGCAGGAGTCGGCGCAGACTACCATCGAGATGCCTGTCACCAAGACCACCAACTACTACATCAACCTGCAGAAGGCCGGCTTCAGCATCCCCGACGTGTTCGGCGGCAAGCTCGACCAGGCCACCATCGAGTACTGGATAAACTGCAACTCGCTGGCCAACTGGAACCAGAGTGCCGGTCCGGGCTGGGGCAACTTCATGTTCCACGCCAATGCCGACGGCACCTTCACCGCAGGCTGGGACACCAGCGACCGCCTCAATGTGTCGGGCGCGCTGACCAAGGGTGTCTGGAAACACATTGCCTTGGTCGTTGACGGCAACAAGCTGACGGCCTACGTGAACGGCACCGAAAAGGCCAGCATCACCTCCAGCAAGTTCAGCGGCGTGGGCGGCTTCGGTGACCTCGTGTTCTCATCGAGCGGCACGAACTCCGCCTGGGATGCCAAGGTCGACGAGCTGCGCATCTGGAAGACGGCGCGCACAGCCGACGAAATCAAGGAATGGCGCAGTGTAGAGTTCGGCGATGCCGGCATACCCGCCGACCTCGTGGCCTACTACAAGGGCGACCTCATCAACCAGGGTGGCGTACAGAAGCTGCGCGACCACACCACGGGCGCACACCATGCCACGCTGGCAGGAAGCAGCTACCGCAGCTCCTCTACCTCGGGCACTTCGGTCAATCCCTCGAAGGACGTGACGGTAAGCATCAATCCGCTCTCCGAAACGGTCTATGCAGGCGTTCCCTTCAACCTCACCGCCACAGCCGGCTACGGCGTGCAGTCGCTGCAGTGGACTGCCCCGGGAGCAGGAGTAGAGCAGGCAGCTGTCGTTTCGCCCACGCTGGTGTTCAGCCAGACAGGCAGCCAACAGGTCAGCGTGACGGCCCTTTCGCTTTCGGGCGAAAGCAGCACGGCCACCACACGGATTGAGGTGGCTGCCGCACCGGCACCCGATGCCACCTTCAAGGCCACCCAGACCACCGTAGCAGCCGGTGAGAGAGTGTCCTTCCTCACGCAGAATCCGCGCGGAGGCTATCTGTACAAGTGGCAGATGCCCGGTGCCGATGTCGAGGAGATGTTCACCGCCAATGCCGCCGCCACCTACGACGTGCAGGGCACCTACACCGTGACCCTCACCGTGACGGCCCCCGACGGCACGACTGCCACCGAAAAGCAGCAGATTACCGTGACCCAGGTAGCTCCCGTGGCCGCATTCGACGTGTCGCCCTCAGCTGTTGTGAAGGGCCATGCCGTGACCCTCTCCGACCGTTCGAAGCATGCCCCCACAGCCTGGCAGTGGCAGCTCAGCAGCAACCAGCAGGCCATGGTGGGCGAAGGAGAGACCCTCTGTTTCGCTCCCAGCGTACCCGGCACCTACAAGGTGAAGCTCGTGGCCTCCAACGAGGCCGGCGTGAGCGAAGCCTCTCAGGAGAAGGCCCTCGTGGTGTGCAATGCCGACAGCAAGAACGGCTTGAACTTCAGCTACGACCAGGCCCGGTTGAGCCTCAGTCAGGTGCCCTTCAGCGAAGGCCAGAAAGCCTTCACCATCGACTGGTGGATGCGTCCTTCGACCCTGGCTGCCCAGGGCAACGGCATGGGCGACAGTCCGTCCACTCTCTTCATCTATACCACGGGCAGCGGCGAAATGGTCGTGCAGATTAACGGCAAGACCGTGCGTTCGTCGGCCGGACATGTCATCGCCGGCGAGTGGCACCACTATGCCGTGGCCCTCAGCTCAGGCTCTATCCGCTTCTTCCGCGACAGCAAGCTCATGGAGAGCAAGTCGGCCGGAACCACTACGCTCAACCTGCCTTCGCAGTTTGTCATTGGCAGCGACGACGCGCCCTTCAAGGGTCAGATCGACGAGTTCCGCGTCTGGAACAAGACACTCTCGTCGAGCAAGTTGCAGGGCTACGTGAACCAGCCCATCGAGGCAGAGGAAGTGGCCAATGCCCAGAGCACCAACGGCCTGCAGGTGTACTACCAGTTCAACCAGTCGGGCGGTGATGCCACCGATGCCACCTCAAACGGCAATACCGGCGTGCGCCTGGGCTTCGGACCTGACGGTGACGCCTGGACATTGTCGACCGGTGTGTTCTCGCTCAACTTCGACGAGAGCAGCACCGAGGTGACCAGCCGTTACTTTGTGAACTACAAGGAACCCTTCAGATCGAACGGACGGCTCAACGAGTCGCAGGGAGACCGCTTCAAGCAGTTGGCATCGTGGTCGCTCGACGGCGAAGTGGTCGAAGGCGGTATCACTACCTGTGCCCACGTGGACAGCGACAAGAACAATGACCTCACCATCACCACGGGCTGGGACGGCTTCAGCACTTCGCTGCAGAACCACAAGGTATACCAGACCATCTCGCTGCCCGCTGGTGCCTATGAGTTCACAGCCATCTATGGCGAGAACGAGGGCAATGCTTCGGGCTGCTACTTGGCTGCCGCACTCGGCACGGGCCTGCCCGACACCGAGAAGCTCGAACTCGAAGCCTTGGGCTATGCCGAAATGCAGGCCAAGAGCGATGAATACCCCTCCAACTCCCTCTTCTTCGTGCTGCCTGAAGCAGGCGAGGTGAGTGTGGGCATGGTGGTCAACATGGGCGGCATGAGCTGCACCAGCTTCTCGGCCTTCAGCCTCACCAAGTATCCCTTTGAGCGCATCGAACCGCTGCCCGAAGGCATCGGCACTGTGGTGCTGCCTGCGACGAAGCAGGGCGGCGCAATCTATGACCTGTCGGGTCGCCGCGTGACTCGTCCTGAACGGGGCGGTGTCTACATCATCGGTGGCCAGAAGGTTGTGTTGAAGTGAGCCTGACCGTAGGCAATGAAGAAACCCCGGCCTGCACGCAACGTGCAGGCCGGGGTTTCTTCAGTCTCATTGGTAGTTCAGGCAGGATGTCTGCGTCGTACTGGGGAGCAGGCATCCTGTCTGCGTCATGCTTTCAAGAGAGAGAAAGCACATCCCTCGCGGCCACCTCCCTGTCGAGCAGGTGCTTCAGCGTGGTGGCGGTGTGGGCTATGCTGTAATCTCGGCGGGGAGAATGGGCATCGCACCATTCTTGGTGCATACAAAGGCGGAAGTCGATACGGCCACCTGATGGGCCTCAGCCACGCTCTTTCCTCTCAGGATAGATGCGATGAAGGCAGCGGTGAAGCTGTCGCCTGCGCCAACCGTGTCGGCCACCTCCACCTTGGGGGTAGGCTGGTAGGACACGCGGCCCGGCGTGAACACATAGCTGCCGTTGATGCCACAGGTGAGGATGAGCATCTTGAGGTTGTATTTGCCCAGCAGAATCCAGCACTTGTCCTGAAGGTCAATTCCAGGATAGCCGAACATGCGGCTCACAGTCACCAGCTCCTCATCGTTGATCTTCAGAATGTTGCAGCGTTGCATAGACGAGCAGAGAATCTCTTTGGAGTAGAATCCCTGGCGCAGGTTCACGTCGAAGACCACGAGCGTGTCGTCGGTCTGGGGCATGGCGTCGAGATAGCTGTAGATGGTCTCGCGCGACACCACGTTGCGCTGGGCCAAGGAGCCGAAGCAGAAGGCGCGCGTGTTTTCGGCCAGTTCCTTGAGCGAGGCCGTGTAGGGAATGTTGTCCCAGGCCACATTCTCCTTGATGTCGTACTGCGGGATGCCGGCCTGGTCGATTTCGACCTGCACGGTACCGGTGGGATAGGGCACCTCGTTGATGTGGTGGTTCACGCCCTTCGACGTGAGGTTATCGATGATTTCCTTTCCCAGGGCATCGTTGCCCACTGCGCTAACCACGCAGCTGTCCAGGCCGAACTGGGAAACATGATAAGCGAAATTGGCAGGAGCACCTCCTATTTTCTTACCTTCGGGCAGGATGTCCCAGAGGGCCTCGCCCATACCTACTACGATGTTTTTCATGAGTGTGAATTTGTTGTTGAGGTTTGTTGACTAACTGTATTTCTTATCGACGTCAGAGCTTCCATTCGTCGAGAGGTTTATTTGGATTGTTTGATTTTAAGTGTGTAGCATATCAGGTAGATCACGCCGACAGTCATGACAGCGACCGAGCCTGCCTGGCCGAAGCTGTCAGCCGCAAAGCCCATGGCCAGAGGGAAGACCGTGCCGCCGAAGAGACCCATGATCATCAGGCCAGACACCTCGTTGCGCTCGCGGGGCGCGTGGAGCAGGGCCTGGGCGAAGATGATGGAGAACACATTCGAATTGCCGAAGCCGATGAGCGCGATGCCTGCATAGAGCGGAAACAGCGTGTGGGAGACAAAGAGGATGCACATGCCGACCAGCATGAACAGCGTGCTGACGGCCAGGAAAACCTTCGGCGAGAGTATGCGCAACAGCAGCGCTCCCAGGAAGCAGCCGACGGTACGGAAAATGAAGTAGACGCCCGTGGCGAAACTTGCCTCCTCCAGCGGGAGGTGCAGACGTTCCATGATGATCTTGGGTGCCACCGTGTTGGTGCCGACATCAATGCCCACGTGACACATGATGCCCAGGAAGCAGAGGAGGATGAAGGGGGTGCCCAGCAGTTTCAGACACTGCACCACGCCCGAGGCCTTGTCGGGCTGCTCTTCCTCGATGGGAGTGGCAGCCAGCAGCGAGATGGACAGGCAGCTCACCAGTGCGTAGACGACGAACAGGGTGCGCCAGCCCAGCCCGAAGGTGGGGAACGAGGTGGTGGCAGCCCAGGCGGCTATGACGGGAGCGAGGAAGGAGGCAATGGCCTTGACGAACTGTCCGAATGTCAGGGTCGAAGCCAGTTTGTCGCCGCCTATCAGGTTAGTCACCAAGGGGTTGAGTGAGGTCTGCATGATGGCGTTGCCGATGCCAAGCAGCGAGAACGACAGGAGCATCACTCCGTAGCTGTCGCCAAAGGCGGGGATGACGAGCGAGGCGGTGGTGACCACCAGGCTGATGAGCACGGTGCGCTTGCGTCCGATGCGGTTCATCAGCATTCCCGTGGGGACGGAGAAGATGAGAAACCAGAAGAACACGAGCGAGGGGAAGAGGTTCGCCTCAGAGTCGGTCAGCGCAAGGTCTTTCTGTACGTAGTTGGACGCGGTGCCCACCAGATCAACGAACCCCATGGCGAAGAAGCACAACATCACGGGGATGATCTGCATCAGAAATGATTTTCGGTTGGTTACAAGAGTTTGAGCCATAGTGATAACTTTGTTATGCTTTTGCAGCTCCGGAGATTCTGACAGGAACGTCCGGAGCCGCTATTGTTTACTGCTCCTTGATGGAATATATCTTGAGATTGCTGACCTTCGAGCTGCCTCCGTGTGAGGTGAACGACAGCGAGGAGTAAGGCGTGGTGGGGAACACGAGGTTGGTCATCACGAAGCGGCCGTTGTCGCCGAAGACCTCCATGCTCGACTTGTCGATGAAGATGCGAAGGGACACTTTCTTCCCGTCCTCAAACGTCGGGGCTACGGTGACAGCCGGGAAGTCCTGGCTGAAGTCCTTGAGTCCGCTGTTGCGGCGGTCGAATGCGAGCGTGTGAGACTGGGTGTAGTAGGTGAGCACCACCTGCTCACCGGCCTTGTTGCCCAGGTTGATGGTCAGTGAGTCGGCCTTGCGGCAATCGAGGTCGAAGAGGATTTCGCAGATGCCGTCGTTGGCGGTCGGGAGGCTGTAGGTGCGTGTCTGCTTGCCGACCGAGGTCTTCCTGACAGTCGTGGTCATGTTGCCGCGCAGGGCCGTGAGTTCGGGCGAAGGTGCTGAGGCGAGGTAGACTTGGCCGTCGGGAGCGCGGAAGAGCCTCAGGTCGCGCGGCAGCGTGTTTGCGCTGCGGAACTGCTTGGTCGGCACTTCGGCAGCATACTGCCAGTTGCTCATCCAGCCGATGACGGTGCGGCGATCTGGCGAGGTGCCCGACCAGCTCACCGTGGCGTAATGGTCCTTGCCGAAGTCCATCCACTTGGTGGCAATGCGTCCCGAAGCGTCGGTGTCGGCCTTGAACGTCTTGCCGTCGAAGTCACCGATGAAGTACTGCGTGGCACTGCCGCCGAAGGGGCCGCCGGGGTTAAGGTTGCAGATGAGTGCCCATTTCTCCTCGCCGGTGCCGTCCACCTTCAGCTTGAAGAGGTCGGGGCATTCCCAGACACCGTCCTGTGCACCTTCGCCCTTGCCGAATGCGCTTTGGAGCGTCCATTCCTTCAGGTCGGGCGAGGTGAAGAACAGATACTCGTGCTCCAGGGCATGGGCCAGGGTGAGCACCCACTGTTTCGCTTCGTTGTCCCAGAACATGTTCGGGTCGCGGGCTTCGCTCTCAAGTGTGATGATGGGGTTGCCCGGATAACGCTGGAAGGTCGTGCCCCCATCGTTGCTGTAGGCCATGCTCTGCACCTGGCTGACATCGCATGAGGTATAGAGCGCAACCACGGCATCCTTTCCGAAGCCGGCCGTATTGGCTGTGTCGACCACTGAGCTGCCGCTGAAGATGCTGCCCAGTCCGTCAACCTCGATGGCCGTGGGCTGGTGTTCCCACTTGAGCAGGTCCTTGGAGGTTGAATGTCCCCACGTCATGTTCTGCCACTTCGACCCGTAGGGGTTCCACTGGTAGTAGAGGTGCCACACGCCGTCCTTGTAGAACATGCCGTTGGGGTCGTTCATCCATCCGTACAGCGGCGTGTGGTGGAAGGCGGGCCTGTATTTCTCGCGGTTCGTGGTGTCGAACGTGTCAGACAGCTTCATGTCCTTCCAGCAGGCGTTCTCTTTGGCCTCGCGCAGGGTAGCACGGTTTTGCGATGTCACGATGTTCAGCATCACGTGGCGGCCCTTGAACGAGGCAAGGTCCAGCGGTACGAAATAGTCCACGCGGTTGCGGGCCAGACGGATGTTGAGGTTCTGGTGAACCTCTCCATCGAGCATAACCCTCACCCGCGCTTCTTCGGCGTCTTCCTGTATGGGAAGCAGCAGGTACCTGCTGGGGCCGGTCACTCTCACTAAGGTGTTGTTTATCCCCAGGTGGTTGATTTCAATGCCTTTTTCGGCATACACCGAGAGGGGGCTTGCCATTGCGCCGAAGAAAAGCAGCGACGCAACAATCTGTTTTATTTGTTTCATATCTGTCAAAGTGTTAGATGCTGTTGTTTTGTTTTTCGTCAGACGTTCTCTCGCCATGGTAGGGTCGGGCGGGCTCAGCTTTGCTCGTCTGGTTCGGCGAAAGCGTCCGTTTGTCATGAAGCAAGACACCGGAGCTCAGATTACGAGTGTCCAGGTGCAGAGGTTCTCCTGATTACCTGTTACAAGCAGAAGGATTCGCTTGGGGCGGCAACTCTGTATAGCCCCGTCACCTTGTCGGACCTCATAACCTGCGCTCGGCGCTTGTTGACCAGCTTGTCTGCCGGTCTGTTAACCTAAACAATCTTTTCCACCCTAATACCAATACTTTTACCTCACAGTTCTAATGCTGTTCCAAATCTAAATAACTAATCTTTTTGCTCCATTAGAAAAATCTCATGAAGAGAACGGTGGGCGGCAAGCCGTCGGGTGGGACGAGCCTGCCTGTTTGATGCTGCAAAACTACAGCAAGGGGCAAAGAGACGATATAAAAAAACAGGCAAACAGTATGAAAAATGTTGTTATGCCCATTTTTTGATAGTCAAAGCACTGATTTTAGTATGTCTCCCCCTGTACGTTCGTTGACGTACGCATTCGCGGAGGCAAGAACAACCGATTTTATTCCTCTGGAATGCCATATCCGGCTCCTTTATATACGCTTTTTTAAAGCCGCAAAAATCCTTCAACCCTTCAGCCCGTTTCCTTCTGAGTGCCAGCGAGAATGAAGGGTCGGCTGATGGGTTGAAGGATTTTTGCGACCTTAAAAATGCGTATATAAAGGGCGAATCATTTCAGGAGCATGCTATAAATCCGGCATCCTGCTCGGCCTGACTTATGGGATGCACACCTTATATAAATAAGGAAGACGTAGGAGGGCGGCATGTGCCTCGTGCCGACCGGCAAGTCGGCAGCGCTTACGCCTATTATATATATAAAGGAGTGGGAGGGCGGCATACGCATCGTAGTCATCGACCGAAGCGCGGAAAATCGAAGTGCTCACGAAGAGAGTCTGCAGCTGTGGTACACCACACCGCTTCAGGTCCTCGATTCCCTATGTTGGCGTAGCCATAGCGGTCCAGTTCTTCGGCGTTGCAATCCTACCCCTGCGTGCCTGCTGGAAGAACCGCAGACACTGGGCCGGCTGTACGGGCAACGCAGGAGGTGCGGAATCTGCGGGAAAAACAGAACAATGTCCAAACCTCCTCCACATCCACACGGGGCTCGCCTCTTTGTATGCGAAAAAATGTGCTATTTGCATTACAAATGTTGCATCTGCGATTTTTTCTCATCAAATGCAACATCCGTTATATCCTACAGCTATAAGGGGGCGTACTTTTGCGGCATTGAAACCCTTAAACGAAAAACATCCAATATGGAAAAAAGACTTCTGATTTCGTTATGGTTGTGTATCATGGCCATAACAGTGCAGGCCCAAAACATCACGGTGAAAGGCTCCGTGATTTCGGCCACCGATTCTGAGCCCATGATAGGGGCCAGTGTGTTTTCGTCTGTAAAAAGGACCAATGCCACCCGCACCGACCTCAGCGGCAAGTTTACCTTGGTAGTACCCGAGGGAAGCGACCTTATCATTTCCTATATAGGATATGAGAGAACGACCGTGAAAGCCGCCCCTGAGATGGTAATCAAGCTGAAGGAAATCAGCAACTCGCTGGGCGAAGTGGTAGTAGTAGGCTACTCGGCCGAGAAAAAGTCGGACCTCACGGGTTCCGTTTCGGTAGTGAAGATGAAAGACGTGGCCGACATTCCCACGGGCAATGTCATCCAGTCGCTGCAGGGCCGTGTGGCCGGTATGAACATCACCACCGATGGTACACCGGGCGGTCTGAGCACCAACACGTCGATTCGCGGTGCCTCTTCGTTCCGCAGCGATGCCAACGGTCCGCTCTACGTGATTGACGGTGTGATGACCCGCGAGAATGTGGGTACGATCCTCAACAGCAACGACGTGGAGTCCATCCAGGTGCTGAAGGATGCTGCCTCGGCCTCCATCTACGGTGCACAGGCCGCCAACGGCGTAATCATCATCACCACCAAGCGCGCCAAGAAGGGCGAGACCCATGCCACCTTCGATGCCAACCTCACCCTGCAGTCCTATCAGAGTGGCCTCGACCTCCTCGATGCCTACCAGTGGGGCGACGTGTACTGGTCGGCCTACAAGTATGCACACAACGGTGCCACGCCCAACTCCTCTGTCTACGGCAGCGGCGAAAAGGCACAGCTCCAGACCTACAAGAACCTCAACGGGGTCGACGTCCTGCCGCAATCTACCAACTGGGAAGACCAGATTCACCGCACCGGACTGATGCAGAACTACAGCCTCGGCCTTCAGAAGGGTGCCGAGAATGGTTCTTCGACCTTCTCAATCAACTGGATTGACCACGATGGTATCGTCAAGGGCACCGACTTCCAGCGACTCAACACGCGCTTCAACAACGACTACGCCTACCTCGACAACCGCCTGAAGGTGGGAGGCAATGTGGCCGTGAACTGGTGGCAGAGCCACGATATGCCCGGCGGAGCCGAAGAGAACGCCGTGAAGCAGCATCCCGCCAAGGCTGTCTACGACGTGGAGGGTGTGTACGTGGACCAAATCAACGACATCCTGGGCGACACGCCCAACATCATGCGACTCATCGACAACAGCAAGGCCAACTCCAACGAGTTCTGGCGTGTGTTCGGTAACGCTTACCTGCAAATCGAACCCATCAAGCGACTCATCATCAAGACCAACTTCGGTGTCAACTACTACAACGAGACCAGAAAGACCTTCGAACCGAAATGGTTGCGCGACGATGTGAACAAGCTCACGCAGTCGACGGCCAAGAACGTGGACTGGGTATGGACCAATACCGCCCAGTACAACCTCGACCTGGGCAAGCACTCCTTCATGGCACTGGCCGGTCTGGAAGCCAAGAAGTACCACAACGAGAGCTTCTTCGGCTATGGCACCGGACTTGAAATCGAAGACCCCAACTACATCTACCTCGACAACGTTTCGGCCAACAAGAATGTAGGTTCCGGCGCATCGAACTACTCCATGTTCTCTGGCTTCGGCAAGCTCAACTACACCTACGACAGCCGCTACCTTGCCTCTGTCACCATCCGTCGCGACGCCTCTTCGCGTCTGTCCAAGGACCACAACTACGACTGGTTCCCCTCGTTCTCTGCCGGTTGGCGCATTTCGCGCGAGAAGTTCATGGAGCCCCTTTCCGACTGGCTCGCCGACCTCAAGCTGCGCGCCTCCTGGGGTATCAATGGTAACGACCTGATCGACAACGAAGCCTTCTACGCCAAGTACCTCATGAGCCTCAACCGCGGTTCCTACAACATGAACGGCGACGGCAACACCCTTTCGCCCGGTGCCTTCCGCGTGCGCACCACCAACCCCGACCTCAAATGGGAACGGACTTACCAGACCAACGTGGGCTTCGATGCAGGTTTCCTCAAGAACCGCCTCGTTGTCTCCTTCGACTACTTCTACAAGAAGACCAAGGACATGCTCGTGGAGAAACCCTACATCGCAACCATCGGCGAAGGCGGATACTGCTGGTACAACGGCGGCAGTATGGTCAACAAGGGTATTGAGGCACAAGTGTCCTGGCGCGACCATGTCGGCGCTGACTTCAGCTATGACG
This sequence comes from uncultured bacterium, assembly GCA_945869305.1. GTDB lineage: Bacteria > Bacteroidota > Bacteroidia > Bacteroidales > Bacteroidaceae > Alloprevotella. Next base: position 2,719 of record CAMBOH010000041.1, on the reverse strand, counting down.
TGGCACTCAACGTCTCTGTCCAGAAAAACGAGGTGACCGACCTGCTCGACGACATCTACTATTCTTACGGCGGCGGCTATGCCGGCCATTCACTCGTGGGCCAGTCTCTGGGCTCTTGGATGGGATTCAAGACGCAGGGCGTGTTCCACAGCCAGGCCGAAGTCGATGAATACTGCCAGAAGTATCAGGTGGAATTCGGCAAGCCCGGTGTAGGACGCATCAGGTACGTCGATGCCAACGGCGACGGCAAGATCAACTACAACGACCGCACCTGGATCGGATGTGACCTGCCCAAGGCACAGTTCGGCCTCACGTTCGGCGCACGCTGGAAGGGCTTCGACCTCAACATGTTCTTCTCGGCCATCATCCGCGATGCCTTCAACAACTCGAAGTACTACACCGACCTCTTCCAGTGCTGGAACGGCAACCACGGAACGCGCCTGCTCTCTGCTGCCCATGCTTACGAGCAGTTCTTGCAGACCGGCTACTACAACTGCGACACTCCCGCCCCCACCACCGACAACTCCAACAACGAGCACGAGGTTTCGCAATTCTACATCGAAGACGGCTCGTTCCTCAGACTGAAGACCCTCACCCTGGGTTACACCCTGCCCGAGTCGGTACGCGCCAAGCTCAAGCTGCAGAATGCACGTATCTACATGCAGGCACAAAACCTCTTCACCATCACCTCCTACAAGGGAGCTGACCCCGAAGGACTGGGCTATCCCTATGCTCTGCCCCGCCAGTTCACCCTGGGAGTTCAAATCGGATTCTAAACCACACCATACAATAACCTTTGATACAATGAAACTGAAGAATATATTGGCATCGCTTTGTGTCGTCATGACGACCGGATGCTCCGACAACTTTTTGGAAAACCCGCCACAGGGAAGCCTCTCGGACGGTGTAATGAACTCTCCCGAGGCCATCGAGCTCCTGGTCAATGCCGCCTACGCCTCGCTCTACGGCATGACCAACGAACAGGGAGACCCCTGCATGCGCCCCACCACTAACTGGAGCTATGGCGAAGTGCGCGCCGACAACGCCTACAAGGGCGGCGGCGGCGAGGGCGACGTCTGGGACGTACACGCCATGGAAACCTTCCAGATACAGAGCAACAACGGCAACCTCGACGGCAAGTGGTTCAACCTCTACAGCCTCATCTCACGCTGCAACTCTGCCCTGCGCGTGCTCAAGGCTGCTGACCCCAATGAGTATAAGGACAGGGACATGCGCATTGCCGAGGTCAAGGTGATACGCGCCCACCACTATTTTGAACTCGTCAGACTCTTCAACAAGGTGCCCTATATCGACGAGGACCTCAAGGTCAGCGAATACGTTGACGTGCCCAACGACCAGTTCACACGCAAGGAACACCTGGCCCGCATCGCAGGCGACCTGCTCGACGCCGCTGAAGACCTTCCCGAAAAGCAGGGCGAAGTGGGACGCATCAATCGCAACATCGCGCTGGCATATGCCGCCAAGGTGAAACTCTACGAGGCCTATGAACAGGACGAACAGACCCACGCCGTTACGGGTGTCAACAAGCAGCTCCTCCGCGAAGTGGTGGATCTCATCGACGAGGTGAAGGGCTACGACCTCCTCAAGGACTTCCAGCAGCTGGACATGATTGCCTACGAGAATGGTCCCGAATCGGTCTTCTCCGTGCAATACTCCATGAACGACGGCTCGTCTGACGGCGGACGCATCAACTGGAGCAACCTCCTCAACTCCCCGGGCGGCAACAGCCCCTACCACGGCGACGGATTTTTCCTGCCCTCGCAGGACCTCATCAATGCCTACCAGACCGATGAGAACGGACTTCCCGTATTCGATTATCAGTCGCGCCCCGACTACGGTGTGGTGGAGTTCATCGATGAAACGCACCAGAATCTGAGCAACACCGAACCCACCGTCGACCCGCGCCTTGACTTCGTAGTAGGCCGACCCACCATCACCTACAAGACCTACCGCGAAACGCCCTGCCAGTCGTGGGTACGCGACCGCGGTGTCTATGGCCACAACTGCGCCAAGCGTTTCTGGATCTCGCCCGAGTCGCCCGACATGATCAAGGGTTGGCCTTGGGGTGCCTCCGAACTCAACTGGCAGATTATCCGCTATGCCGACCTGCTGCTCTACAAGGCCGAAGCGCTCATTGAACTGGGCGAAGACCTCGAAACGGCCCGACAGCTCATCAACCGCGTACGCCAGCGTGCCATGGACAGCGAATACGTGAAGGATTTCAACAATCCCGAAAAGGATGCCGCCAACTACAAGATCGGACTCTACCCCGCTGAAGGCTGGACCCAGGACTATGCACGCCAGGCTCTGCGCACCGAAATGCGTCTGGAGAAGGCTCTCGAGGGTGAACGCTTCTTCGACCTCGTCAGATGGGGTATTGCCCAGGACGTGATGACCCGCTACTTCGAAGCCGAAAAGGACCAGCGCGTCTACTACCAGGTTGCAAAGTTTGATGCAGGCGAGGAGTACTTCCCCATCCCTGTTGCCCAGTACAACTTCTCGCTGGGACGCTACACGCAAAACTACGGCTACCCCGCTTTCTGACACAAAGACTATCCTGATAAGGCTTCTCTTTCACCCACGAAAGAGGCCAGCCACCACCAGAGCAGGAGGTAAACACCCATCGCAGGTGTTTATCTCCTGCTGTTCGCCCGACATGGGCATAATCTAATGGGTGAAAGTCCCGAGCGCGCCCCGA
>CAMBOH010000040.1 GCA_945869305.1 uncultured bacterium | reverse complement strand
CAGTTTTGGGTTAGCCTCCGTACACTCTCCCCACAGGGTTTGTCGATTGCGCCGATTTCAGACAGATTCCTGTCTTGCACCGGCGGATATACCGTAGACAGGAGACGACGGTGCACTGGGAGAGCTGGATTCTTGCCTGCTCTTGCCGCACCTACAAGAAAGTCAACAAGGCCCGATGCTGCTACTGGACCTCCACGCCCTGCACTTAAGACGCAGGGGCTAACGCCACATCCTACGCGTTCTACACGACCTACGAAATTGATTCCGAAAATTCCAGCCTGGGACACATGTCCACACCTTCCCTCAAAAGCTGCGAACGTTACAACGGCTACGCCATCAGGCCTGTATTGCTCCGGCTCAAGCCCACAAACCCATATCCGGTTCCCTCATCAGCAACGCCGGCCGCCCCACCGGACTCATGGTGCGCCCCGTCAAATACGTGCGCGTCAACACGACCCCCTGATTCGCTCCCCCTCCCCGCAAGCACAGACACAGGCAAGGGGGGAACTGCACTCCGGCACAGCCCAATCTGATTTATTTCGCTTACCCTGAACTGTATTGCCACAAAACCACTAACTTCGCGAAAAATACCAGGCCCTGTGGGGACGGAATCAAACAAACCACCCTACCCCGACCAAAGCCCTGGGCCATCGTATCTTAACTCATATAATATAGGTATCATGTCTGACGGAAATTACAATCGCAACCTGTTGCCCTACAAGCCTTACGAAAGCGGACTGCGGGCAGGACGCGCCCAAATGCGCGAAAAAGCACTGAAGGCCTTTGAGAACTGGATGGACGAAGCCGGAATAGAGGCCGGCAAGCGCAACGACTGCCTGCTGGGATTCAGAAAGCACCTGCTTGAATAGCCCCGGCCGGCTACCCCGCACCTGACCCAGGGCCAAAGGCCACAGCTACGCCATGCCGGCTGCCTACGTCCTGCATCCCATCCTCGCTACCTCAGCACATACCGGGCGTTCATGACCAAACCGCGGATTTCTGAAACGCTGCCCACACCCCGATGCTTAATGAATAAAAACATCGGGGAGTTTTTTCGGCGTTTTCTTTCAACTCCTAAAGTTTTTGCGTACTTTTGCGCGCAATAAAAACATAATTGACTTTGTTATGACCTCTGATTTTATTGCTGACAAGATTGTGATGGACGGTCTTACGTTCGACGATGTCCTTTTGGTTCCTGCCTATTCAGAAGTGCTTCCGCGCGAAGTTTCGCTTGCCACGAAATTCTCGCGCAACATTGACCTGCAGATTCCCTTTGTCACTGCCGCCATGGACACGGTGACAGAGTCGCAGATGGCCATTGCCATTGCCCGCGAAGGCGGTATCGGTGTGATTCACAAGAACATGAGCATCGAAGAACAGGCCCGTCAGGTAGCCATCGTGAAGCGTGCCGAAAACGGCATGATTTACGACCCTGTTACCATCAAGCGCTACAAGACTGTACGCGATGCACTCGAACTGATGCACGAATATCACATTGGCGGCATACCCGTTGTCGATGATGAAGGACACCTGGTGGGCATTGTCACCAACCGCGACCTGCGTTTCGAACGTCATCCGGACAAGCGCATTGACGAGGTGATGACCAAGGAGAACCTGGTGACGACGACCACACAGACCGACCTGCACAATGCCGCACAGATTCTGCAGGAAAACAAAATCGAGAAGCTGCCCGTAGTCGACGGCCAAGGACACCTGGTCGGCCTCATCACCTACAAGGACATCACCAAGGCCAAGAACAAGCCCATGGCCTGCAAGGATGCCAAGGGCCGTCTGCGCGTGGCTGCCGGTGTGGGCGTGACTGTCGACACCATGCAGCGCATGGAGGCACTCATCCAGGCCGGTGCCGATGCCATTGTCATCGACACGGCACATGGACACTCAAAGTCAGTTATCGACAAGCTGAAGGAGGCCAAGCTGAACTTCAACGGTGTAGACATCGTAGTGGGCAATGTGGCTACCGGAGATGCTGCCCGCATGCTGGCCGAAGCCGGTGCCGACGCTGTGAAAGTGGGCATTGGCCCTGGTTCGATCTGTACCACCCGCGTAGTGGCTGGTGTAGGTGTGCCGCAGCTTTCGGCCGTCTATGACGTGGCCCAGGCCCTGAAGGGCACAGGCATTCCCTTGATTGCCGATGGCGGCCTGCGCTACTCCGGCGATGTAGTGAAGGCCTTGGCGGCCGGCGGCTACAGCGTGATGATCGGTTCGCTGGTAGCCGGCACGGAGGAGAGCCCGGGCGAAACCATCATCTTCAATGGCCGTAAGTTCAAGACCTACCGCGGCATGGGTTCGCTCGAAGCCATGGAGAACGGCTCGAAGGACCGCTACTTCCAGGGCAGCGTGAGCGATGTGAAGAAGCTGGTGCCCGAAGGCATTGCCGGACGTGTCCCCTACAAAGGCTCCGTACAGGAGGTCATCTACCAGATGGTGGGCGGACTGCGCTCGGGCATGGGCTATTGTGGTGCACCGACCATCGAGCGACTGCACGATGCCAAATTCACCCGCATCACGGGAGCCGGCGTGCTCGAAAGCCATCCGCACGACATTACCATCACCAGCGAAGCTCCCAACTACAGCCGCAGAGGCGAATAACACGCTGGAACTGCATCTACTGAAACACATGAAAAAGAACATCCTTTTATCATCCCTTTTTGCCCTGGCACTGAGTGCCGGGGCACAATCGGCTTCTGACCCTGTGCTGATGACCATCAACGGCAAGCCTGTGACCAAAGCCGAATTTGAATATTCCTTCCACAAAAACGGAAATGTGGAAGGGGCTGTCGAAAAGAAAACGGTGCAGGAATACGTGCCCATGTTCATCAACTACAAGCTGAAGGTGGCCGCAGCCGAAGCGGCCGGCATGGACACCCTGGCGAGCTTCAAGAAGGAGTTCCACACCTACCGCGACATGCAGCTCACCCCGTACCTGATCGACCAGACCTTCATCGACTCCATCGCACACATGGTCTATGACAACACGGTGAAGAAACTCGACGGCAAGGACCTCATCGAGACGGCACACATTCTGATCAGACTGCCGCAGAACGCCACCGAAACGGACAAGGCTGCGGCCAAGGTCAAAGCCGACTCCGTCTGGCAAGCCCTGACACAAGGTGCTGACTTCGCCGAAATGGCCAAGAAGCATTCGGGCGACCCGGGCAGTGCCGAAAAAGGCGGACAACTCCCTCTGGTTGGGCCCGGCGCCTTTGTCAAGGAATATGAGGAGGCTGCCTACGCCCTGCAGAAGGGAGAAATGTCGAAGCCTGTGCTTTCGCCCTTCGGCTACCACATCATCAAGATGACCGACCGCAAGCCGCTCGACCCGTTCGAAACGGTCAAACCCGAAATCATGGCCATGCTGAAACGGCAAAACATCGAAGAGGCTTCGAGCCAGCACCGCATAAAGCGGATTGTCGAAGCCTCCAACGGACGGCTCACCCGCGAGGCTGTGCTCGACAGCGTGATGAACGTGCACATCCAGGACAATGCCGACCTGCGCTACCTCATTCAGGAATACCACGACGGCCTCCTGCTCTATGAAGTGAGCAAGCAGCAGGTGTGGGACGTGGCCGCAGCCGACAGCACCGGGCTCGAGAAGTGGTATAAGGAGCACAAGGCACAATATGCCTGGGAAAAGCCCCGCTTCAAGGGCTTCGTGATTCACGCCAAAGACTCCAAACAGCTGAAGAAGGTAAAGAAACTGCTCAAGAAGCACGCCAACGGCGAATGGAAGAAGGAGGTGAAGCAGCAGTTCAACAAGGATTCGGTGACGGTCAACGTGAGCGGACCCTACCTGTGCCAGCAGGGCGAAAACCGCTTTGTAGACGCCTACGCCTTCAAGACCGGCAAGAAGGTGGAACCTCTGAAGGGATATGCCGCCACCACGGCCTATGGCAAGGTACTGAAACAGCCCAAGTCGTATCTGGACGTGAAAGCGCAAGTCACCAACGACTATCAGGCCGAAATGGAAAAGGTCTGGGTTGAAGGCCTGCGCCAACGCTTCAGCTTCAGCGTGAATGAAAAAGTGCTCGAAACCGTCCAGTAGCCGAAGGGGGCCTGCCCATCGGGCTACAGCTTTGTCCCGTGGCCTGACCTGCCGTTCCGGCTGCCTTACAGTACACACCTGAAGCCGCTGACAGGTCGGGAGAAGACAGTAACATGCCCCCCTCCGCAGCCCCATTAACCCCACAAACTGATATGTACAGATTCCTCATATTCCCCCTGCTCGTCATGCTGCCTCTGATGGCTCCGGCCCAGAAGAACGTGGTGGACGAAATCATCTGGGTCGTAGGTGGTGAACCCATATTGCTCTCCGATGTCGAAGAGGCACGCATCAGTGCCGAACAGTCGGGCACACCGGTCGACAACCCCTATTGCACCATTCCCGAGATGCTGGCCATCAACAAGCTGTTTCTCCATCAGGCACAGCTCGACAGCATCGATGTGAGCGAGGCCGACGTCATCCAGATGGTCGATGCGCAAATCAGCGACTTCATCCAGACCTACGGCTCACGCGAGGCCGTGGAGCAGATTATGCACATGAAGCTGTCGCAGGTGCGCGAGTTCTGGAAGAAACAGGCCCGCGAAGGGGAAATGATCAATCAGGTGAAACAGAAAATCTCGGGCGACGTGAAGGTCACTCCGGCCCAGGTGCGCGAATACTATAAGGACATGCCCCTGGACAGCCTGCCCTTCATCCCGACACAGGTGGAGGTGCAGATCATCACCTATACGCCCCAGGTGGCCCGTGCCGAAGTGGAACGCATCGAGGCACGCCTGCGTGACTTCGCACACCGCGTGAACAGCGGCGAGACTGAGTTTGCCACGCTGGCCAAGTTCTACTCACAGGACGGCTCGGCACGCAATGGCGGCGAACTGGGTTACGCCGGACGCAACCAATGGGTGCCGGAGTTTGCCAACGTGGCCTTCAGCCTGAACGACCCGAAGAAGGTGTCGAAGATCGTGCGCACTGAATTCGGCTTCCACATCCTGCAGCTCATCGACAAGCGCGGCGACAAGGTCAACGTGCGACACATTCTGCTGAAGCCCGAAATCGACCCTGCGGAGCTGGAACACGGTGTGGCACGCCTCGACTCGATTGCCGACGACATCCGGGCCGACAAGTTCACCTTCGAAGCCGCCGCCCAAGCCCTGTCGGACGACAAGGACACGCGCAACAACTACGGTCTCATGGCCAACCACGTGAACCGCTCCATCACTTCGCGCTTCGAAATGAAGGACCTGCCGGCCGACGTGGCCAAAGTGGTCGACACGCTGCAGGTGGGCGAAATATCGCGCGCATTCACTATGGTCAACGAAAAGGGCCAGACGGTGTGTGCCGTGGTACGACTCAAGAGCCGCATCGACGGACATCGAGCCAGCATCACCGAAGACTTCCAGACGCTGCGCAAGACGGTCATCGACAAACGGAGCGAAGAGAAGATTGAGGAGTGGCTCAAAAACAAAATCAACTCGACGTATGTGCGCATCAGCCCGGAATGGCGTGGATGTAACTTCAAATACGAAGGGTGGATTAAATAGATTATTTACTGCATCCGACTGATATTATATGGAGTGCGCTGACCGAACCGAAGGTGTTTGGTCAGCGCTTTTTGTCTTACGCCCGCCAAAGTCCGCCACCGGCTCCCATCTCCGAAAAGAAACACCTGGGTAAGGTCGTAGCAGACCACCGCCCCCGACACGGCCCAGAGGACCACCGTTCCCGACAGTTCCGCTGTCGGGATTGCCACCGCTCCCGACACGGCCCAGAGGACCACCGTTCCCGACAGTTCCGCTGTCGGGATTGCCACCGCTCCCGACACGGCCCAGAGGACCACCGTTCCCGACAGTTCCGCTGTCGGGATTGCCACAAACGGCACCTCAGCAGTGCAAGGGAAAATATTTTCAATACTTTCCCTTGCACTGCCTTCGGTTTGCACTAACTTTGTCCCCCTAAACTGAGGAGTATATGAAGCAAAATGCCTCCCACCACATAGCCCCCACCCAAAGAAATGCCTCCATAGGACTTCACAAAGGTGTGCTGTTCCTGATGCTGGCCATCGCCGTCAGCTCGGCTTGGGCCTGGCACAGACTGCCGGATGACCGGAAAACTGCTGAACAGCAGAAGAAAGAACGCATCGTGCTGAAACATGCCGACAACCTGCGTTTTGACGAAAACATCATGAATGGCGCACAACGCCTGAGCGGAAACGTGGTGCTCGCCCACGCCGGCATGGTCATGTACTGTGACAGCGCGATGCTCTACGAGATGTCGCAGACCTTTGATGCCTTCGGCAAAGTACGCATCGTCCAAGGAGACACGTTGACACTCAAAGGCGACAAGCTGCACTACGACGGCGACACCCAGATTGCCGAAATGCGCCACAACGTGGTCATGACCCACCGGCAGCAGGTGCTGAAAACCGACAGCCTGAACTACGACCGGCTCTACAACGTGGGCTACTACTTTGAAGGCGGCGAACTCCTGGACGGAGACAACAAGCTGAACTCCGACTGGGGTGAATACCACACCGACACGAGGCTGGCCACGTTCAACTACAACGTGGAGCTGACCAACCCGAAGTTCAGACTGCTGACCGACACCATGCACTATGACACACAGACCAAGTGGGCCGAAGTGGTCGGGGCGTCAAACATCTACTCGGGGAAGGACCGCATCTACACCGAACACGGCTTCTACAATTCCGAGACGGAACAGGTCAAACTCTTCGACAAGTCGCAGGCCTTCGGCAAGGACCGCGTGATGCAGGGCGACACGGTGTACTACGACAAGAAAACGGGCATCATGGAAGCCTTCGGCCACGTGTCCTGTCTGGATGAACGGAACAAGAACATTCTCACGGGCGACTACGCCTGGTATAACGAACTGACGGGCGAGGCCCTGGCCACACAGCGGGCCCTGGCCCGCGACTTCTCGCAAGGCAAAGACACGCTGTATGTACATGCCGACACGCTCCGCATGTATACCTTCAACCTCGACACCGACTCGGTCTACCGCAAGCTCCACGGCTATTTCCACGCCCGGGCTTACCGCAAGGACCTGCAGGCCGTGGCCGACTCGCTGGTGTTCACCACACTGACCAACCAGGTCACACTATACCGCGACCCAATCGTGTGGAGCGACAACCGTCAGATTGTGGGCGAAGAGATCAATGTGTTCCTCAACGACTCGACCATCGACTCCGTGTATGTCGACAGACAGGCACTGATGATCGAGCAGCTCGACTCTGCACATTTCAACCAGGTCGGGGCGCAGCAGATGCGCACCTACTTTGAGCAGGGCGAGGTCAGGGAGAACCAAGCCATCGGCAACGTCATGGTGGTGAACTACCCGCTGGAGAAGGACAGCCTGATTCTCTATCAGAACTATGTGGAAACGGCCAAGGCACGCATGTTCATGGAAAAGCGCAAACTGACCAAGATCTGGGCTCCTGCCTCCCATGGCTACTTCTATCCGCTGGGCCTGGCACCGGCCGAACGCACCAAGCTGCCGGGCTTTGCCTGGTTTGACTACATCCGGCCCACCGGCCCCGAAGACGTGTTCAACTGGAGGGGCAAGAAGGACGGAACCACGCTGAAACCCTCTATCCGCCGCCAGGCACCGCTGCAGAATCTGTAGCCTCGCCTTCCCCCGGACGCCCCTCCCCTATCCTCTCCCATCACCCAAAATCCTGTCTCATGTCAGACATCATCCATTTGCTTCCCGACTCCGTGGCCAACCAGATTGCCGCCGGCGAGGTCATCCAACGTCCCGCTTCAATCATCAAGGAGCTGGTGGAGAACTCGCTGGATGCCCAGGCCACGCTCATCCAGGTGATTGTTGAAGATGCCGGCAAGTCGCTGGTGCAGGTCATCGACAATGGCTGCGGCATGAGTGCCACCGATGCGCGACTGTCCTTCGAACGCCATGCCACCTCCAAGATACAGCAGGCCACCGACCTCTTCGCCCTGCGCACCATGGGCTTCAGGGGCGAGGCCTTGGCTTCGATTGCCGCCGTGGCACAGGTGGAACTGCGCACACGAACGGCCAGCGACGAACTGGGCACGCGCATACGCATCGAAGGCTCCAAGCTGGTCGCGCAAGAAGCTGCCGGCTGTCCCGTCGGCGCGAACTTCGCCATTCGCAACCTCTTCTTCAACATTCCCGCCCGACGCAAGTTCCTGAAGTCGAACCAGACGGAACTGACCAATATACTGACCGAACTGGAACGCGTGGCTCTGGCACATCCCGAAATCAGCTTCACGCTGCATTCGGGCCAGAACCTGATGCTCGACCTGCCGGCCGGAAACTTCAGGCAGCGCATCATGGGCATCTTCGGCAAACGCATTGACAGCCAGCTGATACCGGTGGAGGTAGAGACCACGCTGGCCCGCATCCACGGCTTTGTGGGGACTCCTTCTGCCTCAAAGAAGAAAAATGCCCATCAGTTCCTGTTTGTCAACGGGCGCTACATGCGCCACCCGTATTTTGCCAAAGCCATTCAGATGGCCTACGAACGCCTGATTCCCGAAGGGCAGCAGGTACCCTTCTTCCTGTACTTCGAGGTAGACCCGGCCCGCATCGACGTGAACATTCACCCTACCAAGACGGAAATCAAGTTTGAGGACGACAACGCCATCTTCCAGATTCTGCTGGCTGCCGTGCGTGAGTCGCTGGGCAAATACGGTGCGGTACCGGCCATCGACTTCGACGTGGAGGACAAACCCGACATGCCCACCTTCGGCCAGCCGCTGATGAATGCCGCCGCACCGCCCCAAATCCACCTGAACAAGGACTTCAACCCGTTCGAATCCTCCGCTCCGCAGGCCTGCCCTGCCCAGCCAGCTGCCACTGGCCGTGCGCCACAGGCCCACGCCGGGCGGCCGGCCATCAACTGGCAACGACTCTATGACTATGCCACGGACCGCGCTGAAGAGACGACCGAAGACACCGGCCGCGCGGCCGACACCGAGGCTACCGTACAGTCGCTCTATCAGGACCTTCCCCTGTCGCAGCAACAGGAGTGGACGAGCCAGGGACGCTGCAAGGAGTTCATCCAGTTCCAGGGCCGCTACATCATCACGCCGCTCAGCTCCGGGCTGGCCCTCATCGACCAGCACAAGGCCCACATCCGCATCCTCTACGAGCAGTACCTGCGCAGCCTCGAACGGAAACAAGCTGCCTCGCAACGCCTGCTCTTTCCCGAGATGCTCACGCTCTCGCCCTCCGAAAGCGCCGTGCTCGAAAGCATCATGCCGCAACTCACTACGGTGGGCTTCGACATTTCGGCACTGGGCGGAGGCGCCTTCTCGGTGCTGGCCACCCCCTCGGGCACCGAAGGGCTGGCCACTTCGGACTTGGTGACATCGATCCTGAACGATGCCATCGGCGGACAGGCCGACGCGGCAGGCACAGTGAACCACATCGTGGCATTCGCCCTGGCCCGCAAGGTGGCCATGCCTGTAGGACAGGCCTTGCAGCCCAACGAAATGGCCCAGCTCGTGGAGGACCTCTTCACCTGCACCACCCCCAACCTCACACCTGATGGAGCTGCCACTCTGACCATCATCCATCCCGAGAAACTGTTTTAGCCTGCGCGGGACAGCCGCGTGGCAGACAGATAGACCCGATGCGCAGCGCATAGAATGATTCGTCTGATTATCATTGAATATCAAGGGTAAAATCGTTGTTTCTTGACAAAGTGCTTGCACGCTTGGCTGCGTCATGCGTATATTTGCAACCAAAGGTGTGTTCCTCTCCTGCAGGACTCCTGCCTTCCCTGCCTCAGGGACTACCCAACCCCCTACTCCAGAATATTCACCCTTCCAAATACCTTTCATCATGAGAAAATCAGTGATAGCACTTGCCATGGCCGGCCTTGGCATCACTACGGCCATAGCTCAGGAAACTGAGATGCCCACCAGCAAATATAGCGTTGCAACAAACCCCTTCGGCGACAACTGGTTTGCCGGCGGCGGCATCAGCCTGAACGCTTTCTACTCCTCACAGGAACAGGACGTCGACAGACTTCCCTTCAGCGACAAGCGCGGAACGCTGGGGCTGAACGCCTTTGTCGGAAAGTGGGCCACACCGGGTGTGGGCTTCCGCCTGAAATTGGAGGGCGTGTGGGGCAAGCAGGTCAACACCGACAGCCACCACCCGCTCTATAACTCGCTCAACGGACACTTCGACGTGCTCTTCAACGTCTCCAACCTGTTGGGCGGCTATAGCGAAACACGCGTGTGGAACTTCATCCCCTACGTCGGCGGCGGACTCACACACAACTACGACAACCACCTCGACAACCCGACAATCCACTTCGGCCTGCTCAACAACTTCCGCATCAGCAGCCGCTGGCAGATCTTTGCCGACCTGAACCTGGCGGCTACCGACGGCAGCTTTGACGGAGCTGCCAATGACCCCTGGGGCGGCCATGACCACCTACAGCTGCGCCACTGGGACAAGAAGGTCGGCCTGGACCTGGGCGTGACCTACAACTTCAGCTGGCGCAAGGGCGGCACAACGACCTGGGAAAAGAAACCCGACATCGAAGACCTGATGGCCATGAACCGCGAACAGATGGATGCCCTGAACCTGTCGATTATGGAGCAACAGGAAGAGAACGCCGAACTGCGCCGGCTTCTGGCCGAGAAGCAGACACCGCCCGCCGCTGAATGCAAGCAGGTGTTTGCCAGCACGGTGGCCAGCGTGTTCTTCGACATCAACTCCTCCGTCGTGGCCTGCCGCAAGGACCTGGTCAACGTGAAGGAGATGGCTGAATATGCCAAGGCCCACAAGACCCGCATTCTGGTGACGGGCTATGCCGACAGCAAGACCGGCTCACCCGAACGCAACCAGCAGCTTTCGCTGGAACGTGCAGAGACTGTGGCCAACGAACTCGTCAAGATGGGCGTTGACCGCGACAACATCATCGTCGAAGCCAAGGGCGGCGTAGACAACCTCTCGCCCTTCTCCTACAACCGCCGCGCCACGGTGAAAATCCTGTAACCTCCTCATGTTTCGCCATTTTTTTAACGATAACAGACTGAAAACCAAGACAAGCGTACGACAGTTCAAAACAAATCGCTAACTTTGCGCCCGAGTTTTGGACTCCGAGGATGGGAAAGCATCTCGTTCGGGCAACCTCTCCACTCGGGCCGGGCGCCCACCCCGCTCCACGACGTGCCCCCGTCCCTGGCCAAAGCCGCTATTATTCACTTTATTATTAACTCATTAAATGGAGAATTTAAAAAACATTGCACCGCTTGCGGACTTCGATTGGAACGCATTTGAAAACGGTACGGCAGAATCTGCCCAGAGCCATGCAGAACAGGAGCAGGCTTACGACAACACACTGGGTCGCGTCAACGAAAACGAAGTAGTTGAAGGTACGGTCATCTCTATCGGCAAGCGCGAAGTGGTTGTCAACATCGGCTACAAGAGCGATGGCATCATCCCCGTCAGCGAATTCCGTTACAATCCCGAACTGAAGGTCGGCGACGCCGTTGAGGTGTACATCGAAAATCAGGAAGACAAGCGTGGCCAGCTCGTGCTCTCGCACAAGAAGGCTCGTGCAAGCAAGTCTTGGGAGCGTGTCAACGCCGCTCTTGAGAACAAGGAAATCATCAAGGGCTACATCAAGTGCCGTACGAAGGGTGGCATGATTGTCGACATCTTCGGCATCGAAGCCTTCCTGCCCGGCTCGCAGATTGACGTGAAGCCCATCCGCGACTACGACGTATTCGTTGGCAAGACGATGGAGTTCCAGGTTGTCAAGATCAATCAGGAATACAAGAATGTCGTTGTGTCTCACAAGGCTCTCATCGAGGCCGAACTCGAAGCCCAGAAGCAGGAAATCATCTCCAAGCTCGAAAAGGGTCAGGTGCTCGAAGGCACTGTCAAGAACATCACCTCCTACGGCGTATTCATCGACCTCGGCGGTGTCGACGGTCTCATCCACATTACGGACCTCTCTTGGGGCCGCGTAAACGATCCCCACGAAATCGTTCAGCTCGACCAGAAGCTCAACGTCGTTATCCTCGACTTCGATGAGGAGAAGAAGCGTATCGCTCTCGGTCTCAAGCAGCTCACCGCACATCCTTGGGATGCACTCGACGAGAACCTCAAGGTCGGCGACAAGGTGAAGGGCAAGGTAGTCGTTATGGCTGACTACGGCGCATTCGTCGAGATTGCTCCGGGCGTCGAAGGTCTCATCCACGTGAGCGAAATGAGCTGGAGCCAGCACCTGCGTTCCGCACAGGACTTCCTCAAGGTGGGCGACGAAGTCGAAGCCGTCATCCTCACCCTCGACCGTCAGGACCGCAAGATGTCGCTCGGCATCAAGCAGCTCAAGGACGACCCCTGGAAGGACATCGAGGTGAAATATCCCGTTGGCTCTCACCACCACGCCAAGGTTCGCAACTTCACCAACTTCGGTGTGTTTGTCGAACTCGAAGAAGGCGTCGACGGTCTCATCCACATCTCTGACCTCTCTTGGACCAAGAAGGTTAAGCACCCCTCCGAGTTCACCCAGATCGGTGCCGACATCGAAGTGGTCGTTCTCGAAATCGACAAGGAGAACCGCCGTCTCTCGCTCGGCCACAAGCAGCTCGAAGAGAACCCCTGGGATGTATTTGAAGGCGTATTCACCGAAGGCAGCGTACACGAAGGCACCATCATCGAACTGATGGACAAGGGTGCTGTGGTACAGCTCGAATACGGTGTTGAAGGCTTCGCCACTCCCAAGCACCTCCAGAAGGAAGACGGCTCTCACGCCAAGGAAGGCGAAAAGCTCCCCTTCAAGGTCATCGAGTTCAACAAGGACAGCAAGCGCATCATCCTCTCTCACAGCCGCACCTTCGAGGATGCCCAGCGTGCCGAAGCCCGCGCAGAACGCGCCAAGGCCCGTCCCGCCAAGAACGCCAACCGCAACAACGCAGCCTCCGACGTTCCTGCCATCCAGAATCAGGCAGCTACCACCTCGCTCGGTGAGAACGATGCCCTGGCAGCGCTCAAGGCCAAGATGGAAAAGGGTGAATAATTCCCAGAAACCGTCTGACTGAACAACCCAATAGAAATCCCCCGAAAGGAGCACATCCTGCTACCTCTCGGGGGATTCTCTTTGGAGACTATGGGGGCTGCCAATTAGATTGGGGGATGAGGGATTTCGGAGCATGATTGCTCTCCGCCTCAATCATTTTAGCGGAAAGCCATAACAGACCAATAATGGGCCGCGTCAGTCTTGCCTGACGCGGCCCTCCTTGGGCGCTGTTTATTATTCAGTCCATTCGGAATTGTTCCAGATGTACTTGTTGGCGTAGTCGTCTTGGGTTGTAACGGTTCCCTTGACGCTGCCTCCCAAGTTCTCGGAGTCGGAGTCGGAGCCAGCAATCAGGCCTTCGGTCATTATGGCCAGAACGGTAGACTGGGGACGGATGTATTTCTTCATTTCGTAGAGTTGTTTGAATGGGGCGGAAGGGGCGGAAGGAGTGACTCAGCCCCATGCCGACTGGGTGGATAGCGTTTGTTGGTCGTTGTTTACTTCACCACGGTCTTGCGGCCGTTGATGATATAGATGCCGCGTTGCAGGTTCTTTGCATGCACGCGGATGCCCTGCAGGTTGTAGATGACGGTGTCCTCGCTCTGTGGTTCTGCAATGGGTGCGCCCTCAATGGCTGCTGCTGATCCCTTCTCGTCGATACAGTAGGCTGCAGCAGCCTCGTTGGCGGCGTTACAGGCGAGGTAGGCGGTCGAACCGTTACTCATCTTGAACGGTGCACCGTCTGCTGCTCCCCAATAGAAGCCGGGGTTGTTTCCCTCGTTGTCGACAGACAGCTTGTAGTAGCACGGGCTGCTCAGTTTCCGCGAGGAGGTCATGCCTTCGTCAGTGCGGTAATATTCCAGGTTGTTGTTGGTCAACAGTTCACTTACAGCCGCATCGGCCACGCTTACGTCCTTGGTCGTGACGACAGGATAGTAGGTCTTCTTGGCCTCTTCGGCAGCGTATGCGTCGGATGTGCGCACGAGCAGCGGAGTCAAAGCAGGCACAGTTTCACCAGCTTGGAAAGCGTCATCGATTTTCAGTGCGCCGTCTGCTCCCACGCTCACGGTCTTGCCGGTCAGTCCGGCAGGCATCACGTAGGCAAAGTCTGCCGCAAACGTGGTGTAACCCTTTACCCTGGCGTAGATGTTCATCTCGCTCACCTTCTGATAGAGCTGAACGGGAATATTCCCATTGGCGTAATTCCTGTAATAGGGACTCTCAGACTTGCTATACCTCTGGATATAACTATTTGTCTTACTCGGATGCGAAATTTGTACATTGCCGGAGCTGAAGGCGACAGACCAGCCGGCGGTGCCGGTTTCGCTGAAGCTGAAGTCTGTGTTGTCTGTACCATTGATATATTGTCCTTCGGCGTGGTACAAGTTATAAGTGCCGTCTTCAGCTTGGCTGATGGTGATTTCGTAGGGAAGCCCCGAAGCGTTCACTTCGCCGTCGTAGTACTTGAAACCTTTGTCTTCTTTGATGGTAATGGCGTCCGAGGAGGATACGCACTTTTTGGATGCATCGAGGGCTCCCATGGCTTCTCCCCTTTTTTCACAGACAATCAGGTACACGCCGCCGTTCACAAATTCAGTTTTCGAAGTAATCTGCTTGTATAGAACAGTGGGGTGGAGGTTGGTGACAGGGGGAGTAATCACAACCTGGCAGGTGGCTGTGCCGCCTATGTGGGTTTCGGTTGCAGCACAGACAGCAGTGACGGTGTATGTGCCGGTAGCTGTGGCTGTGAACTCACCTGTGGCAGAGTTGATGGTGCAGTTGCTTCCTTCCACGCTATACTCAATAGCTGCACCTGAAGCATTGGTAGCCTTCACCACGACAGTTTTGTCGATTTCTACGGTGTAGGATTCCTGTTCAAATGCCAGATTGGCGGAGAGCTTGCCTTGGTTGATGGCCTGGCCTTCTTCCCAGATGTTGAACTGCTTGTCGGAATTGTAGTAGCCGGGGAAACCTACGAAGTCGTAGTCGTTGTTCTCTATCAGTGAGAGGGTGCTGGGAGCTTTGAGCTGGAGTTCGTCGGTTCCTTGGGTTATCGTGGCCAGCTGGTAACTGCCGCTTGTGGTGAAAGTACCGGTGGTGACTCCCTTTACCTTGACATACATGCTTTCGTAGGCATCGAAGTTGGCGTTCAGAGCGGCGAGCGTGACTGTTTTAGGCGCTTTCGTATTGTCTGCGGGCGTGATGCCGCTGAGATCGATGACGGTGATTTCGTGCAGGCCGTTGTAGAGTTTGCCCTGTCCCGTCACACGGCCGGTATAGCTCTTGCCGGCGGTAAGTGTGTGGCTGGAGAGGTACATCAGGATGGCTGCTTTGTCGTCCTGCAGATAGACGTTGTTGCCGTTTACATAGGTGATGGTTGCGTTATTCAGTTCGGCTTTGAAGTCTACGGCTGTGGTAGAAGTAAACAACTGCTTGATACCGGTGATGCTGGTGGGCCAGACGCTGAGGGTATAGGAGACTTCACCGGCCAGATAGTCAGCATTCTTGTCGGCTGCAGCCGTGATGGTGGTCGTACCGAAGGCTGTGCCGAGGGTAATTTCGCCCGTGGTGACATTTACCGTAGCCACAGCCTCATTGGAGCTGGTGTAGGTCACACCGACCGTTGCACCTGACAGTGTGGGAGCGGTGAATGTAGTACCGTAAACATCAAATGCAGTGGTTTCGCCAAAGGATAGGTTGCGCGCTTCGAGGGTATTGCCCGATACGGTTGTCGCATAGTCGGAGTAGGCCTTTCCGATGGTTTTTTTGTACAGTTCAAGCCTTCCTCCGTTGGCATAGTTGCTGTGAGTGGCAGAAAGATAACTACGCCAATCTTGACTCTTATATGTAGCGCAATATCGCTCGTTTTTTGCACCTTGCATGGAGAAATAGTCCGTGGTGTTCACTGTAAATGTCCACCTGTCGGTAGTACTTCCAACTCTAATGCCGTCGTTGTTGTTAGTTTCATAGAGATAGTTTCCATCAGCATTTTTAATATAGAATTGATTTGTCGCTCCTGTTGACTTGAAGCTCCATATCATAGATGCTCCAACAACGCCCGTCATAATTTCGCCTGTGATGGTAGGAGCCGTTACCACACCGGGAGTTTTGGAACCTCCTGTATAAGTACTGGGAAGAATGAAGTTGGCGTTCTTGATTACATACGAACCGTCAGTTATTTCAGCCAGCGTCTTTATACGTTTCCATACTGTATTTCCTGTCTTTTCAATGGCATACACTGCATAGTAAGTAACGTCACTCGTTACGGCAGGGGCATCTGCTGCAGTGGTAAAGAGCACGGCAGGGGCATCGTCCTGTGCCGTGGATATTTCCATATTGGTCCATCCTACGAAGACATTGTCGCCAATGGCCGTTGGAGTGGTGGGCAGGGTTGTCACCTTGCCCCCATCGGTTACATCCGTCGTGGGCGTACCCGCTGTGTAGGCTTCGCCGTTGACCCTCCAGCTTACGGTGTAGTGTACAAGGGGAGCAATGCCCGTACCGCTGAGAGCAATCTCCTTGGTGATTTCGCCGGAAGCGATGGTGAGCGTAGCCGTGTGCGCACCTGTTGCGGTGGGAGCGTAGGTTACCGTTACATCCGTTTCTGCAATCGTTCCTTCAACAGGAGCGAAATTCACACCGGGGGAGATAATTTTGAACTGCTCGGAATCGAAACCAGTAACAGAAAGCGATGCGTCGGCAGTCAAATTGTGTCCACTGAGGGTGAAACTCTGCTGCTTGTCCGTGCCGGTTTCTACTTTACCAAAGGAAAGGGAAGTGTGAGAAGTGTGAAGGACCGGCGTTGCTGGCCCCTCCTCATAAGTCAGCGTAAAGGACCTGCAATAAAGCGAATTAGCGTTAGCACCTACAACAATAACAACGTCCTCATTATCCTGAATGACATACGAAGCGTCAGTTAAAGAAACATTTACATCAACGTAACTGGTGCTCCAACTACCATGCCAGGCTGCATTATTAAAACCTAGAGCAGCCGAAGATTTACCAATTGCAGCCAGTTGGGTTGTGCCAGCCTTTACATCAAGGTATCCTGCACCTGATGAAGTGTTTGATTTCATGGATAAAATGAGCCCCGTTATTTTCAGACCTGTATAACCTGAAAGAGTGAGGGTCATTTTGGTGGATCCCGTTAACTGATCTTTTGCAACAGTGCAGGTGTTGACAAATTTAGCAGAAGAGCCAGAAGGAGCGATTCCGCTTGTTGCGACAGCAGTAGCAGAGGATACCGTGTAAGTAACAGTACGCTCTACCGCCCTGGCTGAAATTCCCCACAAGCACCCGACAAGCATCAGGAGCAAGCCTGGGAGAAAACGTTTAGCAGTTGTTTTGTCCATGAATGAAAGTTTAAGTTATTAATTGAATGGTTGTTTCTTCGTTACTTACTCCCTTACGCACCAAGAGATTGCAGCCGGTGGCGCATTGCGCTTCGTGATGGTATGAACCCCTGTGTTCTAACGCTTTTTCCCTTTCAGGGCGCACTTTATCGCCTCATACCACCCCAGGGCGATGCCCTGGGCTATGCGCTTCTGGGCCTTCAGTCCGCTCCCTGAACGCCTGTTTGCTACAAGGGAACACCTGCGGAGCTCGAATGAAAGAAGATGAAGCTCGAA
>CAMBOH010000039.1 GCA_945869305.1 uncultured bacterium | reverse complement strand
TTATGCTCTCACTTGCACTATCTTTGGATAAGATAGGCTGCGCTCGGCAAAAAGCCCAAGCCAGCTTGGCTTTTTGCTCTCACTTGCACTATCTTTGCACCCAAAATTAAACAATCACACGAAAAATGATGACAGCTAACGAAATCAGAGACTCGTATAAAAAATTCTTCGAGTCGAAAGGACACGCCATCGTGCCTTCTGCTCCCATGGTAATCAAGGACGACCCCACACTCATGTTCACCAATGCAGGTATGAACCAGTGGAAAGACATCATTCTGGGACAGCGTGACCCCGAGCCACGCCGGCGCGCTGACTCACAGAAGTGCCTGCGCGTAAGCGGAAAGCACAATGACCTGGAAGAAGTCGGACACGACACGTATCACCACACCATGTTCGAAATGCTCGGCAACTGGAGCTTCGGCGACTACTTCAAGGAGGGAGCCATCGACATGGCCTGGGAATATCTGGTTGACGTGCTGAAACTCGACCCCAAAGACCTCTACGCTACCGTGTTTGAAGGTTCGGCCGAAGAAGGACTGGGACGCGACGACGAGGCTGCCAAGATTTGGGCCAAGCACCTGCCCGCCGACCACATCATCAACGGCAACAAGCACGACAACTTCTGGGAGATGGGTGACACAGGTCCCTGCGGTCCGTGCTCTGAGATACACCTGGACAGCCGTACCCCTGAGGAAAAGGCCAAGCAGCCCGGATGGGAGCTGGTCAACAAGGATGACCCGCAGGTCATCGAAATCTGGAACATCGTGTTCATGCAATTCAACCGCAAGGCCAACGGTTCGCTCGAACCGCTCTCGATGAATGTCATCGACACGGGCATGGGCTTTGAGCGACTGGTACGCGCCATTCAGGGCAAAAACTCCAACTACGACACAGACATCTTCCAGCCCATCATCCGCCGCATCGGCGAGCTGGCCGGCTTTGAATATGGCAAGGACGAGAAGGTCGATGTAGCCATGCGCGTCATTGCCGACCACCTGCGGGCCATTTCCTTCTCGATTGCCGACGGACAGCTTCCCTCGAACGCCAAGGCTGGCTATGTTATCCGCCGCATACTGCGCCGTGCCGTGCGCTATGCCTACACCTTCCTGGGGCAGCGCGAAGCCTTCCTGTGCAAACTGGTGCCTACGTTGGTGGCCGAAATGGGCGATGCCTATCCCGAACTCAAAGCACAACAGGTGCTGATTGGCCGCGTGATGCAGGAGGAGGAAGAAAGCTTCCTGCGCACCCTCTCAACGGGTATCAACATGCTCGAAGGGGTGATTGCCGAAACCCAGAAGGGTGGCCACAAGGTGGTGGACGGTACCAAGGCCTTCACCCTGTTCGACACCTACGGCTTCCCGCTTGACCTCACCCAGCTCATCTGTCAGGAACATGGACTGACGGTAGACGAAAAGCAATTTGACGCCGAAATGCAGAAACAGAAGGAACGCGCACGCAATGCCGCCGCTGTCGAAACCGACGACTGGGTAGTACTGAAGGAAGGCGAAACGGAATTCAAAGGCTGGGACTTCACAGCCTACGACTGCCACATCCTGCGCTACCGCCGTGTGCAGCAGAAGAAGCAGACCTTCTATGAGCTGGTACTGGACTACACGCCCTTCTATGCCGAAATGGGCGGACAGGTTGGCGATAGCGGCGTGCTGAAGAGTGAATCCGAAACAATCGAGGTGTTCGACACGAAGCGCGAGAACAACCTGCCCATTCACCTGACCAAAAAGTTGCCCGCACACCCCGAAGCTGCCTTCCATGCCGAAGTCAACGTGAAGGCACGCCGCAGCAGCGAAGCCAACCACACGGCCACCCACCTGCTCGACCAGGCCCTGCGCGAAGTGCTGGGCACGCACGTAGAGCAGAAAGGTTCGCTGGTGACGCCTGACTACCTGCGTTTCGACTTCTCCCACTTCCAGAAGGTCACCCCCGAAGAGTTGCGCCAGGTGGAACGTCTTGTCAACCGCCGCATCCGTGAGGACATCCCCTTACAGGAGCATCGCGATGTGCCCATGGAAGAGGCCAAGAAGCTGGGAGCCATTGCCCTCTTCGGCGAGAAGTATGGCGACCGCGTCCGCGTGGTACAGTTTGGCAAGAGCGTAGAGTTCTGCGGCGGCTGCCACGCCCAGAGCACCGGCCGCATCGGTATGATCCGCATCATTTCGGAAAGCAGCGTGGCTGCCGGCGTGCGCCGCATCGAAGCCATCACGGGGGCTGCTGCCGAAGAGAGCGTCTATGCCCAGGAGGACATCCTGAACAACCTGAAGTCCTTCTTTGCAGGGGCCAAGGACCTGACCGCTGTCATCCGCAAGACCATCGAGGAGAATGAAGGCCTGCGCAAACAGGTGGAGGCAAACATCAAGGAGCAGCTGGCCAACCTGCGCAACCGCCTGGTCGAAAATGCCGAAGAGGTCGGTGGCATCAAGCTCATCAAGTCTGTGCTGCCCTCGGCCATCAGGCCGGATGCTGCCAAGGACCTGGCCTTCCAGCTCTCGGGCATGCTGCCCGAAAACATGCTGTGCGTACTGGGCACGACCCACGAGGGCAAGCCTCTCCTCACGGTGATGATCAGCAAGAACCTGGTAGAAGGCCGTCAGTTGAATGCCGGCGCACTGGTGCGCGAGGCCGCCAAGCTCATCAAGGGTGGCGGCGGCGGTGCTCCCCACTTCGCCACTGCAGGCGGCAAGGATGCCACCCACCTGGAAGAGGCTGTAAAGAAGGTTGTCGAACTGGCTCTGCAGGCATAGCGTCCTGACGCGACAAATAATGAAGCAACGACAAGAAGGCTATAAAGTCACACCAGAACACCCGCGCAAGCATCCAAGTGCTCAGGCTGTGACTTCATAGCCTCCTTTTTTCCACCGCCTGCCCACACTCGTAGCAGGCATAGTCTGAAAGATTTATTTAGCAGCAACCTCACATCATCATGAAGCAAGCAGACATTGACATTCTGGCCCGCGAAGATGCCTTCAAGCTGATAGGCAAGGAATGGATGCTGGTCACCGGCGGCACCCTCGACAAGGGCTTTAACACCATGACAGCCTCCTGGGGAGGCATCGGCTGGCTCTGGAACAAGCCTGTGGCCTTTGTGTTCATCCGTCCCGAACGGTTCACACACGGCTTTGTCGAAGCCAACGACCACCTCACACTCTCCTTCCTGGGCAATGACCCGGCCATGCGCAAGGTACTGAACCTGTGCGGCACGCTGTCGGGACGCGACCACGACAAGGCCGCCGAGTGTGGACTCACGCCACTGGCCACCGAGCATGGGGCCGTGACCTTCGAGCAGGCACGACTCACCATAGAGGGCCGCAAGCTGTTCCGCGCCGACATGCAGTCACAGCATTTTCTCGACCCCGAAGTGCTCAGCCGCTGGTACAATGACCAGCCCGGCGGATCACTCCACACGATCTACGTGATAGAGATCGAAAACGTCTACACCCGATAACCACCTGAGCCATGGATACACTGGAGTTTGACCCCAACAAGCTGTTCTACTCCATCAGCGAAGTGTCACACATGCTGGACCTGCCCGAAACGCTGCTGCGCTACTGGGAAAAGGAGTTCCCGCAAATCGCACCGAAGAAAGGCTCGCGCGGTGTGCGGCGCTACACCAAGGAGAACATCGAGACCATCCGGGTCATCAAAGACCTGGTCAAGGTGCGCGGGTTGAAGATTGCCGCCGCCCGCGAAGTGCTGAAGCAGAACAAGGAGGGTGTGCCCCGTCCCTTGGAGGCCCTGCAACGCCTGCGCGCCATCCGCTCCGAGCTGGTGGCCATGCGCGACGCACTTGGTGCCATGTAATACCGGTAAAGGGCGGAAAGTACGGCCAGCTGCCTGTGGCAGTCTGTCGGGTGCGACCCGCACGCAACACCTCCCTGCCCTTCCGTCCCCTAACAGCTACTCCTTATTATATATAGGTATGGCAAAGACCAAGACCGTATACGTTTGTACTGAATGCGGACAGGACTCGCCCAAATGGATTGGCCGCTGTCCGGGCTGCGGCCAGTGGAACACGATGAAAGAGCTCTCGGTTGCACCGACCAAGGCCTCTGACAGCATCACCCAATCCCTGCACGTCCTGACAGGAATGGAACGCCACGCCCCGAAGCCCATACTCCTCTCGACCGTCAAGGCCGAAAAGGAGCCGCGCTACCTGACTGCCGATGCCGAGCTCGACCGCGTGCTCGGTGGCGGCCTTGTGCCCGGTTCACTCACCTTGCTGGGCGGTGAACCCGGCATCGGCAAGTCCACCTTGCTGCTGCAGACTGCCCTGCGCATGCAGGGCCGCAAGCTGCTCTATGTGAGCGGCGAGGAGAGCGAAAGGCAAATCAAGCTCCGCGCCGACCGCATAGCCCTTCACGCCAACGACCTGCTGCTGCTCTGCGAGACGCGGCTGGAACAGGTGTTCGCCCACATCAAGAACACCTGTCCCGACGTGGTCATCATCGACTCCATCCAGACCATAGCCTTGGAGAGCGTGGACGCTTCGCCCGGTGCCGTCACGCAGATTCGCGAATGCGCCGCCATGCTGCTCAAGTTTGCCAAGGAGAGCGGCGTGCCCGTCATTCTGGTAGGCCACATCACGAAGGAGGGTACCATTGCCGGACCGAAGGTGCTGGAGCATATTGTCGACACTGTATTGCAGTTCGAGGGCGACCGACATAACATGTACCGCATCTTGCGCAGCATCAAGAACCGCTTCGGGTCGACTGCCGAACTGGGTATCTACGAAATGCGGGGCGACGGGCTACGCCCGGTTGACAATCCTTCGGAACTGCTGCTCACGCAGGGAGGCGGACAGCTCAGCGGCATTGCCATCGCTGCCGCCATCGAGGGCATACGGCCTTTCCTCATCGAGACACAGGCCTTGGTGTCGACAGCTGCCTACGGAACGCCCCAACGCTCAGCGACCGGCTTCGACCTCCGGCGCCTGAACATGCTGCTGGCCGTGCTGGAAAAGCGGGTCGGCTTCAAACTGGCACAGAAGGACGTGTTTCTCAACATCGCCGGAGGGCTGCGTGTCACAGACCCGGCCATTGACCTCTCTGTCATTGCCGCCGTTCTTTCGAGCAATGTCGACACGGCCATCGAACACAACATCTGCATGGCGGGCGAGGTCGGACTGAGCGGTGAAATCCGGCCCGTGGCGCGCATCGGACAGCGCATCAGCGAAGCGGCCAAACTGGGATTCTCCAGCATTCTCATTCCCGAAGGCAACCTCAAGGGACTGGAGACCCCAAAAGCCTCTATCGAAATCATCCCCGTCAACCGCGTAGAGGCGGCCTTGCGCTGCCTGTTTGGCTAACCAGCCCCCACCCCGACAACCACCGTTCCCCGCTGTTTCGCAGCGGGGTCTCCAGAAAGTCCCTTACCCACACGAAGCAAGCCATCATGCAAAAGCAACTCAACCTGCGGGTCCCTCCCCACATAGCGGCCGACGAACGGCAGCTCATCCGCCAAGCCTCGGCCGAACTGGCCATCGATGCGCGCACCATCAAGGCCCTGCGCATCCGCCGCCGAAGCATCGACGCCCGCCAGCGCACCATCTACGTCAACCTGAGCCTAGACCTCTACATCAACGAGATGCCGCCCAGACTCGACTTCGAGCCGGTGGTCTACCCCGACGTGAGCAAGGCCCCGCGCGTCATTGTGGTAGGTGCCGGCCCGGGCGGACTGTTTGCCGCCCTGCGCCTCATCGAACTGGGCCGGCGGCCCATCGTGCTGGAACGCGGCAAGGACGTGCATGAACGGCGCAAGGACATAGCCCGCATCTCGCGCGACCACCGCGTGGATGCCGAGAGCAACTACTCCTTCGGCGAAGGCGGAGCGGGAGCCTACTCCGACGGCAAGCTGTTCACCCGGTCGAAGAAGCGCGGAAACGTCGAGAAAATCCTGCGCGTGTTCTGCCAGTTCGGCGCATCGACCGACATCCTGGTCGATGCCCATCCTCACATTGGGACCGACCGTCTGCCCCGCATCATCGAGGCCATGCGCGAGCAGATCAGGCATTGTGGAGGCGAGGTACATTTCCAGACCCGCGTCGACCGGCTCCTTGTCGGGGACGGCGAAATACGTGGGGTGGAATGCCACAACGGCCAGACCTTCCACGGCCCGGTCATCCTCGCCACCGGCCACTCCGCACGCGACGTGTACCGCCACCTGCACCGCTCCGGCATCACCATCGAAGCCAAGGGCATTGCCGTAGGCGTTCGCCTGGAACATCCGGCCGCACTCATCGACCGCATCCAGTACCACAACCCGGCGGGCCGCGGCAAATACCTGCCCACGGCTGAATACAGCTTTGTCACGCAGGCACAGGGGCGTGGAGTCTACAGCTTCTGCATGTGTCCCGGCGGTGTGGTGGTCCCCGCAGCCAGCGGACCGCAGCAGGTGGTGGTGAACGGCATGAGCCCCTCCCTGCGCAACACGGCCTGGAGCAACTCGGGCATGGTGGTCGAGACCCGTCCCGAAGACCTGAACAGCGGCCTGCAGCGCTTCATGACCGAAGCTATGGCCGACGGGGCCTTTGCCGAGACTCACCCCGACATGGACACGCCCAACAATCCACTGCGCATGATGTACTTCCAGGAGGCACTGGAGAAAGCCTGCTGGCAGCAAGGCGGACGCAAGCAAACGGCTCCCGCGCAGCGCATGGCTGACTTCGTAAACCGGCGCCTGAGCTACGACCTGCCCGACTCCAGCTACACGCCGGGCCTCATCTCCTCGCCGCTCCACTTCTGGATGCCCGACTTCATCACCTCGCGTCTGATAGAGGGCTTCAATGCCTTTGGCCGCAAGAGCCACGGCTTCCTGACCAACGAAGCGGTCATGATTGCCGCCGAAACGCGTACCTCTGCCCCCGTGCGCATCCTGCGCGACCCTGAGACTCTGTGCCACGTGCAGGTCAAGGGGCTGTATCCCTGTGGCGAAGGGGCTGGCTATGCAGGCGGCATCGTGTCGGCCGCCATCGACGGCGAACGCTGTGCCGAGCAGCTTTGTGCCCGGTCCTGAGCCGGAGAGACACACAGTGCCCTGACCGACACGCTTTCTGCCAGCGTCGCCTGAAGACACTGCCACATTCCCCCCAACCTATCATTCCTCCCCATGAACTACACTGAAACCAACAGTGAGCACCTCGAAGTGCTGGCCCAGGCCGCGGCCCAATGTCACGCCGCAGTCAACCAGACCTATGGCGGCTACCTTCCCTATGAGTTCCACCTGCGGCTCACGGCCTCCTATGCCGCGCGCTTCCTCCATCTGCTGCCACTGAACGCCGAGGAGGCCGAAACACTCTTTGCCGCAGCCTACTTTCACGACTCGCTCGAAGACGCGCGCCTCACCTACAACGACCTGACCAGACTGCTCACCCGCCTCAAGCAGGAGCACGGCCTGCTCGTCAATGTGCACGAAGCCGCCGAGGCGGTCTATGCCCTGACCAACGACAAGGGACGCACGCGCGAGGAACGGGCCGGCGAAGCCTACTACGCAGGCATACGCTCCACGCGCTTCGCTCCTTACCTGAAGATGTGCGACCGCCTGGCCAACCTGCGCTACTCTACCCTCTTCTTCACCCGGCAGCGCATGGCCGATGTCTACCGTCAGGAAATGCCTCATTTCCTGGAAAGCATCGGTCCGGTGCCCGAAGAAATGGTCCGCGAAGCCCAAAGGCTGCTCACAGAATAAAAAATACACGGCAAGTCGTGCCGTGTATTTATTTTTTTATGTAGTTTTGCCAAGTAATTATAGCAGAACGGCCGCTTGCGCCCTTCTGCCGGCCTTTAACCTTACAGGAACAATCATCTAATATCTCTTCTAAGTCAAATCTTTTATGAAACCTACACTCTTTCTCCTCGCAGCAGGAATGGGTAGCCGCTATGGCGGCTTGAAGCAGCTCGACGAGCTGGGCCCTCACGGCGAAACCATCATGGACTACTCCATCTACGACGCCATCAACGCCGGCTTCGGCAAGTTGGTATTCGTTATCCGCAAGGACTTCGAAGACGACTTCCGCCGCATTGTGCTCTCCAAGTATGAAGGCCACATTCCCTGCGAACTGGTATTCCAGAGCCTCGATGCACTGCCCGAAGGATTCACCTGCCCGGCGGACCGCACCAAGCCCTGGGGAACGAACCATGCTGTGATGATGGGTAAGGACGTGATCAAGGAGCCCTTCGCCGTGCTCAACTGCGACGACTTCTACGATCGCGACGCTTTCCGCGTAATGGGCAAGTGGCTCAGCGAACTGCCCGAAGGCTCTACCGGCAAGTATGCCATGGTTGGCTTCCGCGTAGGAAACACCCTGAGCGACAGCGGTACGGTGAGCCGTGGTGTCTGTGAAAACGACGACCAGCACCACCTGACTTCGGTGGTTGAACGCACCAAGATCCAACGCTTCGACGGCGTAGTGAAGTATCTCGATGAAAACGACGAGTGGGTGGCCATTCCCGACACGACTCCCGTTTCGATGAACTTCTGGGGCTTCACCCCCGACTACTTCGCCCACAGCGTAGAGTACTTCAAGACGTTCCTGTCTGACCCTGCCAACATGAGCAACCTGAAGAGCGAGTTCTTCATTCCCCTCATGGTCGACAAGCTCATCAAGGACGGAACGGCCACCTGCGAAGTGCTCGACACCACCTCCATGTGGTTCGGCGTAACTTATCCCGAAGACCGTCCCGGCGTAGTTGAAAAGTTCCAGAAGCTGGCCGACGAAGGTGTTTATCCCGAAAAGATGTTCTAAACCGTAAGCTGCACCCTGGCA
Organism: uncultured bacterium; assembly: GCA_945869305.1. Taxonomy (GTDB): domain Bacteria; phylum Bacteroidota; class Bacteroidia; order Bacteroidales; family Bacteroidaceae; genus Alloprevotella. Next base: position 9,105 of record CAMBOH010000039.1, on the reverse strand, counting down.
GCTCACGCGCCCAAAAGAATCAGGAGCGGTTTGCACGTGCAAACCGCTCCTGATTCTTTTGGGCGCAAAGCTATGGGAATCTCCCTTGCGAGCCCATAGCCCTCTCTATCGCAGGCTGCCCACTGTTGAGTCGTCAGCGGACTACCACCTTGCGGGTAACAGGCTGCTGCGTGCCGCAGGCTGCCCTCACGACATAGACGCCGCGAGGAAGAACCTGACGACAGTCCACTTCACAACCGCGTGCGTCGAACAGCTGCAAGGAAGTGACCTGACCCGTCACATGCAGACGCCGGTCAGCCCCGATGGCAATGGCCACACCGGCGGCATCCTCTACCCGACCGATGCCCGAAGGGTCGGCCGGCAACATCAGCTGCGCGGCATTGAGCACCTCGTTGGCACGCATGTTCTGCTTGTCGATCAAGTGTACAAAGGCCATCAGGCGACAGTTCTTGCGCACCCACTCTTCCTGCCAGGCCACAGGAGCGAAGTCCACGCTGTAGGCATTGTTCTCGTCCAGCACCAGTCGGTCGCCTGTCAGCTCCGTGCAATAGTTGTGGCGCTTCACGCCATTGTGCTTGAAGCGGTCCAGCAGGTCGTCGGGCGCACCGTCACCGGTCAGGCCCTTCTGTGGATATTTGCTCAAGGGGATGCTGTCTTCAACCAAATAGACGGAAAGGTAGAGCGGCGTGCCCGAGGCGGCCATATCCTTGTTGATGCGGCCCGAGACGGTGCAGGCGATGCCTTGCTCATCTTCCTTCAGCGTTATTTCCACGCCGGCCATGGCCGGACGCACTGCTGCCTGTGCCAACGCCGAGGCGTAGGGTTCGGTCTCGGCCACCTGGGCTGTCACGATAGGCGTTTCCTTGCCTACAGGCACCACGCGGTCGTACATCACAGCGGGATTGAACACGTCGCCCGAGGGGCCGAACAGGTAGAGCAGTTCCGCGTCGACAGGCTGCGTGAAGGCATCATTCTGGAATCCGCTGTGGTGTGACACATACACCAGGTCTGACAGGGTGTGCTGCTCCATGGCCAGGTCCAGATAGTAGAACATGAACGGGCAAGCCGTGCAGTACTGGCTGGTGAACTCCTCGACCAAAGGCACCCGCGTAAAGGCGTCTTCGGTGACATACAGCCAACTGCGGCCGGACATCACGGGCTGTGCCTCGACATCGTCCACCTTCACCACCGACACGTCAAGCCACTGGCGCGTACCGGTTTCCGAACCGCTGCGCACTCCCATCGATACCACGCGGGCCTCATAGGGAGCCAGCGGCGTGTCGAACTCTACCAACTGTTCGTCGGCCTCTTCATCGCCCTGTCCTTGCATACGCAGCACTACTGAGCTGACGGGCTGCTGCGAGCAGTTCTGGAACGAGACCTTGCCTGCAAAGTGCTTGGCGGGCTCTACCACCAAGGGGGCATGGGAGGTCTGGGCAAACACGCTGTGGTCGAGCAGTCCGGCGGCCTCATCGTCCAAGATGGCCGAAATCATCAGCGTGCCGCGGTCGTCGTACGACTTCCAGCCCTGGTCTTGCAGGTTGAACCAGCAGCCGCCGGCCACGCTCACCGCATCGTAGGCTCCGATGGGGTAGCCCGAACCTAACGTCTCGAATACCTGCAGGCCCACATAGAGCGGCTGGTCGCCGATGGTGATGGGCTCGTCGAAGTAGACATTGTTCCAGCCTTCGGCAAACTTGCATACCTTCTGCACGGGTTCGGCCTCCACACTGCCTTCGGCACACTGAATGAGCGACCGCTTCTGGCGCCGCTGGTCGTATTCATGGCTCATGAAGCAACGCACGCCTACTATCTGGTGGCCCTTCAGACGTGCCACAGCGGGGTCGAGCGTCGGGTCTAAACAGATGTAGGCCGACACAAAGCCGTTTTCGCCGATGCCCTGGAACTTCAGTTCCATGCTGTCGCATATCTCCGGGGCATAGCCGTATCGCGGAAAGTCCTGTGCATGTGCCTGCAGGACAAGCCAGCAGCACATGAACAGCCATAAGATTCTTCTCATCGTTTCTGGATTTTAGGTTTTGCCAAGGGCAGCAGCCGTCGAGGCCACGCCCCTGGCATAGGTCATTAAAGAATTTCAGACTGTCAGAAGGCTATCTTCATAGCCTTGGCCGAACGGTTTACGGCCGACTTCACCACATACACGCCATGCGTGCCCTTCACCGACTGCACGCGCACACCGGCCAGGTTGTAGACTTCGGCCGGAGCTCCGTCCAGATAGAGCACTCCCTGACGCACCTCCAGTCCGCGGGTCATTTCGACCGTGCCGATTCCTGCTGGCAGCGGTACGGCCGCCTCTGTGCTGTTAATGACTTCGCGGCTCAGATGGTCGTTCTTCACGCCACGGTTCAAAAAGGCCACCACACTGAGTTTGGCGGGGTTGTACTCAGAGTAGATGGGGGCTTCGAACGTGGTGCTGTAGCTGCCGTCGTCAGCGAGTTCGAGCTGCTTGCCCCAGAAGGGAGTGAGGATGTCGCGGATGACGTTGTAGTGTGTGTAGTGCTGCGAGGGTTGTTCGCCTTCCTTGTCGTCCCAGAACTTCTGGCTGTTGCTCTCCACTTCGCTTTCCATCACATAGACGGTCAGGTAGAGGGGTTCTCCTTCGGGCATCACGCCCTGTGCCACGTCGCCCTTCACCTCGACGGTCATGTTCTGTCCTTCGTCGTCGACAGTCGGCGTCACGCTGACCGAAGCAAAGGTCGGACGTTCCAGGATGTAGCGGTACATGTTGCTGCCTTCGCCGGGATAGGGAATGCCATACAGGAAGGGCGTGCCCGGAATGGGCGCAAGGTTGCTCAGGTAGTCTGTGCGGTCCATGCACATGTTGGGAAGGAACACCTTCAGCGAGTCGCCGCCACAGAGCGAAAGCATCATGTAGAGGGCATCGTTCTTGCCCGTCATAAACTGATCGTCCACGTGCTGGTTCACCAGCGTGATGCGGTCGCGGTATTCGTAGAAGTCACTCATGAAGTACTCATCGAAGTAGCTGGGCACCATGTAGTTGTTCTCTGAGCCAAAGAATTCTATCAGCGGGCGGAACACGTACTGCTCAGCCACATCCTGCGGCACCGCTATGAGGTTGATGTCGGTGGTAAACGGATCGGCACATTCCGCTCCGTTGATCTTCGTCACCTTGACTTGTCCCTTTCCGCTTCCCAGATAGGTGATGGGGAGGGTCACGCTCTTGGAGTCAACGTTGGACAGCGGCGAACTTAGCTTCACCTCTTCGCTGACGGACTGTCCGCCGACCTCTGTGGTGATTTCGATGCTGCCCAACGCATTCGAGCCCATGTTCCTCACCGTGAACACGGCGGCCTTGGCATCGCCCTTCTGGCCGATGTGCTCATAGCGCAGGTCCTGAATCTCGGCCATATTCACGAACTTCCCTTCGGCATCGTCGATGACCAGCATGATGGCCATCACACCTATGCTGCTGAAGTCGTACCATATCTCATTGCCCTGGGCATCGACATCACCGTCGGCAAAGAGGTAGCACGAGTTGGGCACGTTCTGGGGATAGAACTTGGGAATACAGCAGAGCTGGGCAGTCAGGTCGGTGTAGTAGCCCACCACCAGCTCCTCGACATCGGGTATTTCGAAAGGCTCGTCGAGCGACACGATGTTCCAGCCAAACTTGCCCGTGCCTTTGCCCGTTGCCAGATTCTCACCGTCGAACGAGGTGCGGACGAACACGTCGAAACTTCCGTCGACACTCTGTTCGTCCCAACCTAAGCGCAGGGCCGACACCTTGCCGCCAATATAGTTCTTGAACTTGTCGCGGGTCAACTTGATAGCCACGCCCACACGGCAGTCGGTCGACTGCGAAAGGCCGTCCCAGGGGTAGATGTAGTCGTAGTAGTTGCAATAGCCTAGATAAATCTGTCCGTCGGTAGCATCGGCTCTCGAAACGGGGGGCTGCGACGGAGCCTGCTGCGGCTTGTTCACTTTCCACTGGGGCTGGGCGAACGCGAAGCCCGCTGCACACAGACAAGTCAGGACGAGTGCAAGCATGCGGTTGTAGATAGTCTTCATAAGCATTTGGTTTTAGGTGATTATTAAGGAAGCGCCTGTCACCGACCGGAGCGGTACAAGCGCTTCCTGTATAACATTAGATGATTGGATTCTTCTTTTGGCCTGCGGTAGGTCGCCGCCGACTGCTGCCGCCTGCTGATAACCTGCTGATAACCTGCTGTAGTTGTCAGTTGTCTGTAGCGGCCAACAGCCTCTATAGTTACTCCTCTTATTTCCCGACGGCCGACAGGCGCAGTGAGTAGCTCAGCGGCTGGTTGGGCACGCGGTACTGGGGCAGTGTGTCGACATCCTGTCCGCACGAGGCGTTTCCGATACCGCGCAGCCAGGCGTCGAGGTGAAGCACGGTATAGGCACGCGGCACGAGTTCCCACATGTGCTGGGCCTGCATCAGGTCGGCATCGGTGTAGGGCAGTGCCGAGAAGTTCACCTTGCCTTGCGTTTCGATGCGTATGCCGAAGCCGGAATGGTCGGCCAGCGTCAGTTCACGCAGTTCCTCGCGGTTGCCCGTTGACTGGGGCTTCACGTAGGCTTCGGCCATTTGGGGCACGGTAGTTTGGTAGCGTCCGGCCATCACACCGTCCTTGCGGTCGTTGCTGTTCTCCCATGGACCGAGCGCGTAATAGTCCACCTGGGACAGCGCGCTGTCCAAGAAGCAAACCAGTCCTGCGCGGCGCAGCTGGTCGGTGTGGGGCGTGAAGTGGGCCTCCACGTCGACCACACCCTGCGGATAGATGGTATAGTCGATGGCAGTCGAACACAGGTTGCCCGCCCGGCGCGTGCGCACCACCGTCAGGCCGTTCACTGTCTCGACCTTCAGCTCGCCTTTCGGCTGCAGTCCGTTGTCGGTATGGCCATAGCGGTCGTTTTCTATCCAGCGGTGGTTGTCGTAGACAAAGCCCTGCCCTGCGGCCAGCACATTGCGGCCGTTGAATGCCAAGGCGGTGAGCTGTGCCGTTTCGTTGTCGAAGGTCAGCATGACGCGGGCGTTGCCTATCTTGGTTTCGTGCAGGGCTGCGGTCTGCATCATCTCGGGTGCCTTGCTGTCGGCCTGCAATGTGGGGAGCGCGGCGCGTTCCAGCAGGGTATACTGTGCCTGTGCCACGCAGTGGCCTGCCTCAGCATAGCGGGTGGGCTGGCGGTGGCATACGCGCAGGTTGAACAGCACCTCGTGTCCGGCCTTTTCGGCCTTGGCCTGGTTCAGTTTGGGCAACTTCAGGGTCAGCTTCACGCTGTCGCCCGCTGCCACCTGAGGCAGGGCCAGCTTGCGGCTGCCTGTCACCTTGCCGTTCTGCACCACTTCATACAGCAGGTCGAAGTCGGCCAGATTCTGGAAGGCGTAGCCGTTGGTCAGCTGAAGCGTCGCCTGCTTCTTGGCCAGGTCGGCCTGTAACAGCCGGGGCTTGACATACTGGTAGGCTGCCTTCACCTCGGCCAGCTTGGGGCTGGCTTCGCGTGTGGCGGGAATGATGCCGTTGGAACAGAAGTTTCCCTGGTGCGGTCCAGGGAAGTCGTAGCCTGTATGCAGACGGTAGATGCCCTGCTTCATTTCGGCCGGCTCGTAGATGGCCTGGTCCACCCAGTCCCAGATGCAGCCGCCGATGGTGGCGTTCGACTGTTCTATCACGTCCCAGTATTCGCGCAGGTTGCCGATGGCATTGCCCATGGCGTGAGCGTACTCGCAGAGGAACATGGGCTTGTCCATGTCGGAGGTGTTCTGGCGCATCCAGCTCATGCCGGGATACATCTTGGAGTAGAAGTCAGAGAAGCGACCTCCACCATAGCTGCCGTTTGAACGAGTGCCCTCGTAGTGCACGGGGCGGCTGTCCAACCGCTTGGCCGCGTCATAGCAGGCACCGAAGTTTTCGCCGTTGCCGGCTTCGTTGCCCAAGCTCCACATCACTACCGAGGGATGGTTGCGGTCGCGCAGCACCATGCGGTCGATGCGGTCGACAAAGGCGGGAATCCACGACTTGCGGTCTGAGATGCTTTGGTTGGCATGGTCTTCGAGGTCTGCCTCGTCGCAGGTATACAGTCCGTAGTAGTCGAACATGGCATACATTTTGGCATCGTTGGGATAGTGGGAGGTGCGGATGGTGTTGATGTTGTTTTGCTTCATGAGCAACACGTCGCGCAACATCTCCTCAGTGGTCACGGCACGTCCGTGAAGGGGAGAAGTGTCGTGGCGGTTGGTGCCCTTGAGGAGCACGCGCTGGCCGTTGAGGTAGAGCTGGGAGTGCTTGATGGCTATGTCGCGGAAACCGTACTTCGTGCTGAAGGCCATCTCTTCGCGGCCCTGTGCATCGAGCTGCACCACGTGCACGGTGTAGAGGTCGGGATGCTCGGCGCTCCACAGCCGGACCTTGTCGACCGGCAGTTCGCACTGCACCACACAGCACGTCGTGTCCTGCCCGTTGGGGCGCAGGGCCACCTTACAGTTGCTTTCGCCCACCTTGCTGCCATCGGGGGCATAGAGTTTCACCACAAGCTGCTTGTCGGCCGGCTGGCCCTCGCTGCTCTCCACACGGAAGGCGGCATGCAGCTTGGCCTGCTGGCGGTTGTCGGTCAGCTCGCAGGTGAGGTAATGGTCGCGTACGCACGCGCGCGGTATATTATATAGGTATACGTCACGGAAGATGCCCGACATGCGGAACATGTCCTGACATTCGAGATAGGAGCCGTCGCTCCAGCGGAACACCTGCACGGCCAGCCGGTTCGTGCCCTTGCGCAAATGGCGGGTGAGGTCAAACTCGGCCACATTGTTGGCTCCTTGCGTGTAGCCCACGTATTGGCCGTTGAGCCACACGAAAGCGGCCGAATAGATGCCGCCGAAGTGGATCAGCGTGCGGCGCGCATCCCAGCCTTCGGGCAGCTCGAAGGTGCGCACGTAGGAGCCTACGGGGTTGATGCCGTAGTTCTTGCCGCCATCGTTGAAGCCGGGACGGGCCTTGATGAAAGGCGGGGTGTTGGAGTGGGGATATTCGACATTGGCATAGATGGGGCGGTCGTAGCCCTGCATTTCCCAGTTGGAAGGCACGGGGATAGTGTCCCACGCGGAGGTGTCGAAGCCTTCTTCATAGAAGGTCAGCGGACGCTGGTCGGGTTGTGGCACGAAGTGGAAACGCCACGTGCCGTTCAGGCTGAGGTAGCGGCTGTTCACGGGAACAGTCCAGGGCGTGGCATAGTAATCCTTGTCGGCCAGCATGGCAGCCTCATCGGCATAGGGCATGTAGGTAGCTATGCCCGGTTCCTTGTTTTCGGCAAAGATGGTTTCGTCCTCCCAGTAGGGGGCTTTGATCTTAGGCTTTTCGACCTGTTCGAAGCTGAACCACGCCGTGCGGTCGGCAGCATCGTAGGCCACAGCACGCAGCTGCCTGTCGCGCAGGGCATACATCTTGTCGGCCTTGGCCTTCCCGGCAGAGCGGATGATGTAAGTGTCGGCTTGTCCTGTCACAGGCTCGAAGCGGAACTGTGCATTGTTCCACACGCCTTCGGTGGCTGGCCATTGCAACAGCCAGTCGATGCCGGCATTGTCGCCGCCGTCGTCAAAATGCTGTCCGTAAAAGGCGTTCTCCACCACGCGACGGTCAAGGTCGAGCATCTTGATGCTCCAATACTGGCCGCGGTTTTCCCGGTCTACGGTTTCGGCCACAATGCGGGCATTGTTCTCGCCCGAGTCGCCATTACCCAACACGCAGTCGGGCTGTGTCACCGAACGGATGCGATAGGTCAGCGCCACATCGAAGCCTGCCCGGCGGGCCTGCACCACCTTGAAGTGGGCCAGCTTGTTGGCAGTTGCCTGAGCCTTGGGCAGCAGCACGACCTGGTTGCCCTGGGCTGCCGCAGCCATATCAGGGCGGTTGGCCGGTACGAGCAGCACGCCGTCGGCCACGGCCTCTGTCTTCCAGAGCTGGGCTTCGTCCGAACCGTTGTTCTCGCCGGCCTGCACCGTGTTGGCCTCAGTGCGCACAGCCAGGTTGCAGAAGGGGTTGATGAAACGCCATGCTCCCGAAAGCTCGGCCACCACAAAGTGCTGGCCCTGGGCGGCCTCATCGGGCTTGGCCAAGCTCAGTGCGCCCCGTTCGTCGAGGGTCAGCACCAGTCCTTTGGCGGGCAGCACGAGGTGATACAATGCGCCTTGTCTGAAGGATTGCGCCGCAGTGGAGCACACTCCCAGACAACACAGGAGGGTCACGATAAATAGTCGCTTTAGGCTTATCATAGGATTTAGATTTAATTGTCAAGGGGTTCAGTGTATGAAGGTTGCGCCGCACGGCTGTCCCCGATGCGGAACGGATGGCATACCTGCCGTCAGGCGTTCATCTGCGCCACCGCTTCGTCTATGCGGGCCACGCCTTTGGCCGTAGCACAGCCGCGTAGGAACACGATCACGCTGTTGGTCACCAGTTCGCGGTGAGTGTATTGCAACAGTTCTTCGTCGGCAATGATGTTGTTGACGATGGCCACCATCTGGCGGTAGACCACCCTGAAGTTGATTTCCTCCCGAAAGTAGCCCGCTTCCTTGCCGCGATTCAGGAAGTCCACAGCCTCGTCCTCCTGCTCAGCCTGCTTTTGGGCGATGTACTGCATCACCCGCTTGTACTTGGGCAGGTCGGCGACAAACTGCGGCGTGAGCCCTCCGCACTTGCGCATTTTCTCCGAGTAGTTGGTGAGCAGAAAGTCGAGCACGTCGGCCGATTCGCGTGCCTGCTGGCGCAGGCGCATCTGCTCCTCCTGGTCATGCTTCACAATGCAGGCCAGCAACAAGTCTTCCTTGTCGCTGAACAGCTGGTAGAGCGTCCGCTTGGACATGGTGAGTTCACGGGCTATATCATCCATCGTCACGCTGCGTATGCCTCGCGCACGAAACAGGCTGGAAGCCGTTTCGAGCACCTGTCTCCGGGCATCTTCGCGCCCCGTATGATGTGGGAGTATAGAATCTGTCATCTTCTCGATACTTTATGCGGGCAAAGATAGTGCAAATGAGCGCAAATAGCCAAGCATGCTTGAGCTTTTTGCCGAATGCAGCCTATCTTATCCAAAGATAGTGCAAATGAG
>CAMBOH010000038.1 GCA_945869305.1 uncultured bacterium | reverse complement strand
TTCAAGGCACTGGGAGAGCAGGCATCCTGCCTGCTTCAACGAAAAGAGCAGGCAGGATGCCTGCTCTCCCAGTGCACTGTCGCCTGTAGTCGAATATTTACGACCATTCACGGTAATTTACGTTCACCAGTCAGGCTGTCTTGTACTGATCAGGCTGAAGGGTTGGCTGAAACTTCCTGAAGGGTTTGAAAACAAAACCCTTCAGCCAATTTCCTTCTGAGTATCAACGAGAATGAAGGGTAGGCTGAAGGGTTGAAGGATTTTTCGAGGGAAAAATACGCGTATATATAGAGGGATATTTTAGGGATGCGCCATAAATCCAGCATCCCGCTCGGCCTGGTTTATAGAACATCCCTTGAACAAGATTGGCGAAGAGACATCACATGGGGGGCAAGCTTGCCCGCTTGCGCTCACCTTGCGCCATCCTTGGATGCGCAGTTCCCCCGCTTTCGGCCGAAAAGCCAAACGCCACGACCTTCCGACTTCTTCCCGTCACCCCAAGCTGACACGCCACAGGCTACTCCCCTCGTTTTTTTCGCTGCCTGTAAAACTTCGGAGCCATGCCCAAATGCTTCTTCACATATTTGCCGAAGAAGGATATGGAGGGAAACTCCAGCTCCACGACTATCTGCTTGATGCTCTTTTCGGGCCGCATGAGCAGGCGCTTCACGTCTTCGAGCACATAACGATTGATGAGGTGCGAAGCCGTACAGCCGCAGGTCTGCTTGGAGACGGTGCTCAGATACTTGGGGGTGACGTTCAGCCTGTCGGCATACCACTTCACGGAGCGCGGACGCGGATAGGACTGAAGGAGCAGGTCGGCAAACCTTCTGAAGAGGTTGTCGGCCGAGGTGTAATGGGGCGCGGCCTCCTCCATGTTGTCCGACAGCGTGTCGTGGAACTCGTACATGAACGCCTGGATGAGCAGGGTGGTCACGAGCTGGTGGTGCTTGAGCGGCGCGTGGTCAGTCAGTTTGGAACGGATGAGGTCGTAATAGTGACAGAACAACTTGGTCGATTGGGGCGACAGGTGCAACACGGGATTGCACTCCACGTAGTTTTGGGACTTCCACAGGTCCAGGGGGATGGTGCTGAGCTCCTCGAAGAACCTGCGCGAGAGATAAAAGCCCGAAATGGCGAAGTCGGGTGAGGTCTGGTGGGATTCAAGCAGCGAACCGGGCATACAGATGAGCAGGTCGCCCGGGCCGAGAATGGCCTCACGGTTGTTCACGTAGAAGGTGCCCTTGCCTTGTGTACACAGGAACACGCTCACAGCCTCAAGCCTCACCTGCTCGCGCCCGGCCAACCTTATTTTAAGGTCGGTAATGATGTTCAGCCTGTTGTCGAAAAAGGACTGCGCCTCCTTCGAGACCTGCACGGAAGTGGTGGACGTTTGTGACATGACAATGGTTTTTGCCCAGCAAAATAAACCAAAACTGTTCAATTGGGAACACCTCTTACAAAAAGATAAGCATTTTGGGATATTTTTAAGGGAAGTTGTATCTGTCAGACGCGGGCAGATGCCAGATTTTCTTAGAGAAGCAACCGACATCGGGTCATACCGGTGACCCCGACATCTCCCATGCAGGCCAACTGCCACTGGAGTATCGCACGAAAGGGTACTGGGGGGCATCATAGCCACGGCCGCCTCTGAAGCCCGACAACGCCTCAAGACGGGAAATGCCTGTCCCCACCAGGCCATTTGCCTGTTTTTTTGTCCGCCCAAAGGCCAACTTCGACCAGCAGACGTTGAATCTCACAGATTTTATATACCTTTGCAGCCGCAAACCGTGGCATCCAGCCCAGAAAGCAGACGCAAGCACATGCACAGACTCCTTTTCGCATTCAGCCTTTGGTGGGCTGCCGCCCTCTATGCAGCCGCACAAGGCCAGCCCGGCCATGCCGACGCACCGGCTGCAGCCCCCGAAACGCAACATGCCGGCAACGACTCGGTGAAGGTGAGCCTGCTCACCGTGACACCGGGACAGAAATCCTACGAACTGTATGGCCACACGGCCCTGCGCGTGCGCGAAGTCTACGCCTACCGAAGCAGTGACTGGGTGTTCAACTACGGCACCTTCTCGTTCAGCCAGCCGCACTTCGCGTGGCGGTTTGTGAAAGGCGAGACGGACTATGAGCTGGGGGTCGTACCCTACCCCCTGTTCTACAATACCTATCTGGCCGAAGGGCGCGGCATCGACGAACAGGTGCTCAACCTCACGCCCGACGAATGCCGCAAGCTGGTGGATGCGCTCAGCGACAACCTGCTGCCGGAGAATGCCACCTACCGATACAACTTCTTCTACAACAACTGTACGACACGGGCCATCGACATGATTGAAGCGGCCATTGACGGCAAGGTCGTATGGCCTCAGGCCGATGCCGACAAGTCGCTGCGCGACATCGTGGACGAATACGCCCAGACCGACCCCTGGCTGCAACTGGGACAGAACCTGCTGCTGGGAGCCGAAGCCGACAAGCCCGCCGACCGCAAGGCGCAGGGCTTCGCACCGCTCTATGCCGAAAGGTTCGTGGAGCAGGCCCGCATTGTCGACTCCAAGGGACACACGCGCCGGCTGGCCGAAGAGGCCCGTACGCTGCTGCCTGCCGCCTACAGCAGACCCGAACAGACGGCCTCGCCCGTAGCGGCATTGGCCTGCCTGCTGGCCTTGCTGGCTGTAGCCACAGTGGTCGAGTGGCGCCGCCACGCCTGGTGGTGGAGCATTGACGCCCTGCTCCTGCTGCTCCAAGGGCTGACCGGACTGGGCATCGGCTTTATGTTCTGCTGTTCGGAACACCCCACAGTGGACAGCAACTGGCTGGTGCTGTTGTTCAACCCCCTGCCGCTGCTCTACCTGCCCTGGTTCATGAAGCAGGCCTCGATGCGCCGCACGCCACGCGGCTATTACGGCCAAGGCGTGTTGCTGGCCGCCCTGCTGCTGGCCGCCCTGGCCGGCGTACAGCAGTTCCCCGCCGCCCTGTGGACGCTCTGGGGCATGCTCGCCCTGCGCTGGGCTTCGTTTGCCGCCAAGCAGGCAGCAGGCCGCCCTGCCTCTCCGAAGGGCTGACACGGCCTGCCCGCCAAGGGCCACGCGCCACTGCCTACACCTATTATATATATATCATATAACAGCCAAGGATGAAGAAATCCTTTATTCACCCGCACAGCACCACCGTGTGTCTGCCCTTGTTCCTGTCGTTGCTCACGGCCATGACCGCCCTGGCAACCCCCGAGGCCAAGGCTGCAAGCGGCGGTGTGCCCCGCGTGGTAGTGAACATACTGGTAGACCAGCTCCGCTCGGACTACCTGAACGCCTTCATGCCCCTGTATGGGCAGGAAGGCTTCGTGCGTTTGCTGAACGAAGGCCGGGTGTACACACAGGCTGAATATCCACACTACCGTCCCGACCGTGCCTCGGCTTCGGCCACCATTGCCACCGGCACCTCACCCTGCGACCACGGCGTAGTAGGGTTGCGCTGGATGGACCGCGAAACGCTTCGCCCCGTGTTCTGCGTGGACGACAAGCAGTATGCAGGCATCCTGACCGACGACTGCTCAGCCCCGACCTTCCTGGCTGTCTCAACCTTGGGCGACGAACTGAAGGTCGCCTCGGAGGGCCGGTCGATAGTCTACGCCATAGCCCCCTATCGCGATGCAGCCATCCTCTCGGCCGGACATGCCGCCGACGGTGCCCTGTGGATTGACGACCACACAGGGAACTGGTGTACCACCTCCTACTATGGAGCGGGCATACCCTCGTGGGCCATGCTGGCTGACAGCCAGCAACCCCTGGCCGACAGACTGAAAAGCACGGTATGGAAACCCTCCAACGAGCTGGTAGGCAAGTTCTCCTACTTCCTGTCAGGCGGCATGCAGAAACCCTTTGCGCATAAATTCAACAAGGGGGACAGCCGCTATGCCACATTCAAGACCTCAGGACTGGTGAACGAGGAGGTGACCCGCATGGCCCAGCAATGTCTGAACGGCACGCTGATGGGGGCCGACGGCATCACCGACTACCTGGCCGTGACCTACTATGCCGGCAATCTGGAACACCGCACGGCGAACCAGGCTCCCATGGAGCTGCAAGACACCTACGTCAGACTCGACAAGGCACTGGCCCGGCTGATTGAAACGGTGGAGCGCAAGGTGGGTGCCGGCAACGCGCTCTTTGTACTCACCTCGACAGGCTATACCGACGAAGAGAACGGCGACCTGTCGAAATACCGCATACCCAGCGGCACCTTCGACGTGGAACGGGCCGCAGCCCTACTCAACATGTACCTGGTGGCGGTATACGGACAGGGCAACTACATCGAAGCCACACTGGGCACCCAGCTCTACCTGAACCACCGGCTGATCGAAGAGAAACAGAAAAACCTGGGAGAGGTGCTGGAACGCACCCAGGACTTCCTGCTCCAGCTCGCGGGCGTGAAAGACGTGTACACCTCGTCGCGCCTCATGCAGGGAGCCTGGACACCGGGCATCAGCCGCATCAGAAGCGGCTACTGCGCACGCTACTCGGGCGATGTGCTGATCGAAGTGTTGCCCGGCTGGCACTTTGTCAACCAGACCGCACGCGAGAACCAGCTTGTACGCGACTCGTATGTGGCCTTTCCCATCATCTTCTTTGGCACAGGATGCGAGACCGAACAGGTCAGCCTGCCCGTAACGACCGACCGCATCGCACCGACCGTGTCGAAGGCTGTGCGCATCCGCGCTCCCAATGCCTGCAGCGCGGCACCGCTGTTCTGAGCCGGAAGCCCGGTGCCACATAAAAACAAGCTGAACCTCCGGGAGGAGAGCTGCATGTGTGCTCACTGAGCCAAGCAGGCAGGATGACTGCCCTCCCAGTCCAAGCAGGCAGGATGACTGCCCTACCAGTCCAATCATTCCAACCAAGCCAAAACAAACCATCATGGATATCAATAAATTCCTCAGCAAACTTTTCGGCAACAAGTCTACCCGCGACATGAAGCTCATTCAGCCCTGGGTAGAGAAGATCAAAGCCGCCTATCCCGCTATCCAAGCACTCGACAACGACTCCTTGCGCGCCAAGACCAAGGAACTCCAGTCGGCCATCCAGCACTCGGCCGATGACCTGAAGGAGAAGATCGATGCGCTCAAGGCCAAGATTGAAGATACCCCCATCGAAGACCGTGAGGTCATCTTCAACCAGATTGACAAACTCGAAACACAGGTGCTCGACCGCATGGAAGAGGCCCTGACCGAAGCACTGCCTGACGCCTTCGCCATCGTGAAGGACACGGCACGCCGCTTCACCGAAAACGAACAAATTGAGGTCACGGCGACCGACTTCGACCGCGAACTGGCTGCCCGCCACGACTTTGTGCGCATCGAAGGCGACAAGGCCATCTACCAGAACCACTGGGTGGCCGGCGGCAACGACACCCTGTGGAACATGGTGCACTACGACGTGCAGCTCTTTGGCGGTGTCGTGCTGACCCAAGGCAAGATTGCCGAAATGGCAACAGGTGAAGGCAAGACGCTTGTGGCCACGCTGCCCGTGTTCCTGAACGCACTGACCGGCAATGGCGTTCACGTGGTCACCGTGAACGACTATCTGGCCAAGCGCGACTCGGAGTGGATGGGACCGCTCTACATGTTCCACGGCCTTTCGGTGGACTGCATCGACAAACACCAGCCCAACTCCGAAGCCCGCCGCCGCGCCTACCAGGCCGACATCACTTTCGGCACGAACAATGAGTTCGGCTTCGACTACCTGCGCGACAACATGGCCATGAGCCCCAAAGACCTGGTGCAGCGCCGCCACAACTACGCCATTGTCGATGAGGTCGACTCCGTGCTCATCGACGATGCCCGTACGCCGCTCATCATCTCAGGCCCCGTGCCCAAGGGCGAAGACCAGCAGTTCGAACAGTACCAGCCGCTGGTGGAACGCCTGGTGGAGGCGCAGCGCAAGCTGGCCACGCAGTATCTGGCCGAAGCCAAACAGCTCATCAACTCGGGCGACAAGAAGAAGGAAGAAGAAGGCTTCCTGCAACTCTTCCGCAGCCACAAGGCACTGCCCAAGAACAACCCGCTCATCAAGTTCCTCTCCGAAACCGGCATCAAGGCTGGTATGCTCAAGACCGAGGAAATCTATATGGAGAACAACAACCGCCGCATGCCGGAGGCTGTCGAACCTCTCTACTTCGTGGTCGACGAGAAGATGCACAGCGTAGACCTCACCGACAAGGGCAACAAATGGCTGGCCGACCAGGTGAACGACGACCAGCTCTTCATCCTGCCCGACATCACCTCCGAACTCTCTGCGCTCGAAGCCGAAAAGGGACTGAGCGACGAAGAACGCGTGATGCGCAAGGATGCCCTGCTGCAAGACTATGCCGTGAAGTCGGAACGCGTCCACACCATCCTCCAGCTGCTCAAAGCCTACACCATGTTCCGCATCAATGAGGAATATGTGGTGATGGATGGCCAGGTGAAGATTGTCGACGAACAGACGGGACGCATCATGGAAGGCCGCCGCTGGAGCGACGGACTGCATCAGGCTGTCGAGGCCAAAGAACACGTGAAGGTGGAAGCCGCCACACAGACCTTTGCCACCATCACGCTGCAGAACTACTTCCGCATGTACCACAAGCTGGCCGGCATGACCGGTACGGCCATTACCGAAGCGGGCGAATTCTGGAACATCTACAAGCTCGACGTGGTGGAAATCCCGACCAACCGTCCTGTACAGCGCGTCGACATGAACGACCGCGTGTACAAGACCAAGCGCGAAAAGTATGGCGCCGTCATTGAGGAAATCGAAAAGATGCGTCTGGCTGGCCGCCCCGTACTGGTAGGTACGACCAGCGTAGACGTGAGCGAACTGCTGAGCCGCATGCTCCAGCTGCGCCACATACCCCACCAGGTGCTGAACGCCAAGCTCCACCAGAAGGAAGCCGACATCGTGGCACTGGCCGGACAAAGCACGCTGGGCAAGGTGGTCATCACCGACGAAGACGGCAACAAACACGAAGAGGAGCGCATGCTCGGTGCCGTGACCATCGCCACCAACATGGCCGGACGTGGTACGGACATCAAACTCTCCGACCAGGTGAAGGCTGCCGGCGGTCTGGCCATCATCGGTACGGAACGACATGAGAGCCGCCGCGTAGACCGCCAGCTTCGCGGTCGTGCCGGACGTCAGGGTGACCCGGGCTCGTCGGTATTCTTCGTTTCGCTCGAAGACAACCTGATGCGACTCTTTGCCTCCGAACGCATCGCACGCGTCATGGACAAACTGGGATTCAAGGACGGCGAAATGATCGAGTCGCCCATGATCAACAGCAGCATCGAACGCGCGCAGCGCAAGGTAGAGGAGAACAACTTCGGCATCCGCAAGCGCCTGCTTGAATACGACGACGTGATGAACAAGCAGCGCACCGTCATCTACGAGAAACGCCGCCATGCACTCATGGGCGAACGCGTGGGCATGGACATCGCCAACATGATTTGGGACCGCGTCATCAACATCATTGACAAGAACGACTACGAGGGATGCCGGGAGGGCTTCATCGAAATCTTCGCCATCGAGGTGCCCTTCACCGAGGAGGAGTTTGACGGCATGAAACGCGAGGACCTCTACGAAAAGGCCTTCCAGGCTGCCATGGCCGGATTCAAGCGCAAGACGGACCGACTGGCCGAAGTGGCCATGCCCGTCATCAAGCAGGTGTATGAAAACCAGGGACAGATGTACGAGAACATCCTGGTGCCCATCACCGACGGCAAGCTGGTGTACAACATCCGCACGAACCTACAGAAGGCTTACGAAACAGAATCGCGCGAGGTGGTCAGCGACTTCGAAAAGGCCATCCTGCTGCATAACATCGACGATGCCTGGAAGGAGAACCTGCGCGAACTCGACGAACTGAAGAAGTCGGTGCAGAATGCCTCCTACGAGCAGAAAGACCCGCTGCTTGTGTTCAAGCTCGAAAGCGTACAGCTCTTCGACAAGATGGTCAACCGCATCAACAACGAAACGGTTTCGACACTGATGCGCGGCCAGATTCCCGTGCAGGCACCTGAACAGGTGCAGGAGGCAGCTCCCGAAGAAACCGTCCAGCAGCAGAAACTCACGACGACGCACGAAACGATTGATGATGCCGGCGACCCCGAAGCACGCGCCGCAGCACAACGCGACACACGCGAGCGCACCCAGCAGCCTATCGTGAAGGAAAACCTGCCCGGACGTAATGACCCCTGTCCCTGCGGCAGCGGCAAGAAGTTCAAGAACTGCCACGGACGCGGAATCGTGTGATTCTCTCCCCGAGGTTGCGGGAGATAAGGTTATCAGGTCACAAAGTCTCTGTCAGAAAAGACGGGCATCATGCGCCCGGACCGTGACAGGAGAAGCTCATAACCTTATCCCCTTATCTCCCATAACCTCCCAGACACAGAAGGTTCCCATAACCCAAGAACGAAACTCCCCATAGAAATCGAAAATGTTTGAAAACCTGAGCGAAAGACTGGAACGGTCTTTCAAGATACTGAAGGGTGAAGGCAGCATCACCGAAATCAATGTGGCCGAAACCCTGAAGGACGTACGCCGTGCACTCCTCGATGCCGACGTCAACTACAAAGTGGCCAAGACCTTTACCGACACCGTAAAGCAAAAGGCACTCGGACAGAATGTGCTGACCAGCGTAAAGCCCGGACAGCTCATGGTGAAAATCGTACACGACGAACTGGCACAGCTGATGGGCGGACAAGCCCGCGAGCTGAAGCTGTCGGGCCGCCCCTCGGTCATCCTGATGGCTGGTCTGAATGGTGCCGGTAAGACAACGCTGTCAGGCAAGCTGGCACTCTATCTGAAGAACAAGAAGAGCCGCAAGCCACTGCTCGTGGCCTGCGACGTGTACCGTCCCGCTGCCGTAGAGCAGCTGCGCGTACTGGCCGAGCAGATTGAGGTGCCCATCTACATGAACCTGGAAGAGAAAGACCCCGTGAAGATTGCACGCGAGGGTATCCAGGAGGCCAAGGCCAAAGGCTACGACACCGTCATCGTCGATACTGCCGGACGCCTCGCCGTTGATGAGGAACTGATGCAGGAAATCGCTGCCATCAAGGAGGCCACCCAGCCCGACGACACGCTCTTTGTGGTCGATGCCATGACCGGACAGGATGCGGTGAACACCGCCAAGGAGTTCAACGACCGCCTGGACTATGAAGGCGTGGTGCTCACCAAACTGGACGGCGACACCCGAGGCGGTGCGGCACTCTCCATACGCACCGTGGTCGACAAGCCTATTCTCTTTGTAGGTACCGGCGAAAAGATGGAAGCTCTCGACGTGTTCCATCCCGACCGCATGGCCGACCGCATTCTCGGCATGGGCGACATCGTCAGCCTGGTGGAACGCGCCCAAGAGCAGTTCGACGAGAAGGAAGCCCTCAAGCTGCAACGCAAGATCCAGAAGAACCAGTTTGACTTCAACGACTTCCTGGCCCAGATCCAGCAAATCAAGAAGATGGGCAACCTCAAGGACCTCGCCTCAATGATTCCGGGCGTGGGCAAGGCACTGAAGGACGTGGAAATCGACGACAATGCCTTCAAGGGCATTGAGGCTATCATCCTCTCCATGACACCCCGCGAACGGCAACACCCCGAAATACTGAACCAAAGCCGAAAGAACCGCATTGCCAAAGGCTCGGGCACTACCATCCAGGAAGTGAACCGCCTGGTCAAGCAGTTTGACCAGACCCGCAAGATGATGAAGATGGTCACCGGCACGAAGATGGGCAAGATGATGGCCCGGATGCCGAAGATGCGATAAGCTCTGCCAGCCAACACCGGGAGCGAGCAGGCATACTGCCTGCTGTTCCTGTCCAATCCACAAACGGCAAACAGTTTTCACCCATATCCCCGAAACAACTGACCATGCAACTGATAGACGGAAAGGCCACGGCGGCCGCCATCAAGAAGGAAATAGCCGAAGAAGTGGAACGCATCATCGCTGCCGGAGGCAAACGTCCGCATCTGGCTGCGGTACTCGTGGGACACGATGGAGGCAGCGAGACCTACGTACGCAACAAGGTGCTGGCCTGCGAAGCCTGCGGTTTCGAATCGACACTCATACGCTACGAAGAGGATGTGACCGAAGCCGAACTGCTGGCCTGCGTAGACCGGCTGAACCACAACGACGAGGTGGACGGCTTCATCGTGCAGCTGCCCCTGCCGGCCCATATTTCAGAACAGAAAATCATTGAGGCCATCGACTACCGCAAGGACGTGGACGGCTTTCACCCCATCAACGTGGGACGCATGGCCATCGGCCTGCCCTGCTTCATCTCGGCCACGCCCAAGGGCATACTCGAACTGCTGAAACGCTACCACATCGAGACGACAGGCCGCAAGTGTGTCATCCTGGGCCGCTCGAACATTGTGGGCAAGCCCATGGCGCAGCTCATGATGCAGAAGCGCTATGGCAACGCCACCGTGACTGTGTGTCACAGCCAGAGCACTGACCTGAAGAAGGAAGCACGCGAGGCCGACATCCTGATTGCGGCCGTGGGCAGTCCGGCCTTCGTCACAGCCGACATGGTCAAGCCTGGGGCTGTGGTGATAGACGTCGGAACCACCCGCGTGCCCGACGCAACCCGCCCCAAGGGATTCAGGCTGCAAGGCGATGTGGACTTTGAACAGGTCGCCCCGCTGTGCTCCTACATCACTCCCGTACCGGGGGGCGTAGGGCCCATGACCATCTGCATGCTCATGATGAACACGCTGGCAGCCGGCAAGAAGGAAGTCTACGCGTAAGCGCGCCGAAGGCCCTTTCGGCATCGTGCGCCTGGCTAATTCACTTAGTGCTGTCCGGTAAAGCATCCCAAGCGAACAAATATCCCGCCCGGAGTCCTGTAACAACAGGGCTCCGGGCTTTCTCTTTACGCTCACAAGCCCCAATAGCCGGAGAAGGTCGGTGAGTACCCTTTTTCCCCTATCGGACACGAACGACCCGAAGGGCTGTCGTACGCTCCTCTGCAAGCAGGTGCAGGTTCCGGCTGGGGAGACAAGCCCCTGGCACTGTGAAGTCGACACTGTCCTCCCACAACCACCGTCTTTATGCCCTGATTGTCTAAAAAGCCCCTCATAACCCCATGCGTCCGGATACAAGCTCACGAAAAATGTATACCTTTGCACAGCGTTAGTGAATCCAAAGCAGACATGAAACAAGAAGCAAACCAATTCAGTGCCTTGGCCGAAGAGCCTGTGGGCAAGCTGCTCATGCAGTATGCCATTCCGGCTATCGTGGCCATGGCAGCCTCCTCGGTCTACAACATCATCGACGGGGTGTTCATCGGTCAGGGCGTGGGAGCTGAAGCCATTATGGGCCTTGCACTGACAGGGCCGATCATGTCACTCACCGCAGCCTTCGGAGCCATGGTGGGCGTTGGCGCAGCCACCCTGATGAGCGTCAAGCTGGGACAACGGGACTACGACACGGCACAGCGCATACTGGGCAACGTCGTGGTGATGAACATCACTCTGGGACTCACGCTGGGCCTCGTGCTGCTGGCCTTCATCGACCCGATCCTGCGCTTCTTCGGCGCGAGCGACGTGACACTGCCCTACGCCCGTGACTTTATGGGCATCATCCTGCTGGGCAACGTATTCACCCACCTCTATCTGGGGCTGAACGCGATGCTGCGCTCCACCAACCGGCCACAGAAGGCCATGTATGCCACCTTCGGCACCGTCATCCTCAACTGCGTGTTTGCTCCCCTCTTCATCTTTGTGTTTGACTGGGGCATCCGCGGAGCGGCGCTGGCCACCGTACTGGCACAGACCGCCATGCTGGTGTGGCAGCTGAAGCTGTTCGGCAACCGTGCCGACTTCATCCACCTGGAACGCAGGCAGCTCCAGCTCGAACCCAAGATTGTGAAGGAGTCGCTCCTGGTGGGCCTCCCGCAGTTTCTCATCAATCTCTGCGCCTGTCTGGTGGCAGCCCTGATGACACGCAGCCTGACCAACTATGGAGGCGACGTGGCCGTAGGTGCCTTCGGCATCTGCAACCGCCTGATATTGTTTGTGGTGATGGTGGTCATCGGCCTGAACCAGGGCATGCAGCCCATTGCGGGCTACAACTTCGGTGCAGGGCATTACGACCGCGTCATTGCCGTACTGAAGCGCGCCCTGGTAGCAGCAGTGTGCATCACCACTACGGGCTTCGTCATCGGCACCTTCTTCGCCACTCCGATTGTCACCCTCTTTGCCAAAGACTCGCCCGAACTCGTCAGCATGGCCGCCCACGCCCTGGGCTGCATCGTGATGATGTTCCCGATTGTAGGCATGCAGATTGTCTCGACCGCCTTCTTCCAGAGCATCGGCTATGCAGGCAAGAGCATCTTCCTGTCGCTCACGCGCCAGCTCATTCTGCTGGTGCCGGCCATCTTCATCCTTCCCCACCTGTTTGACGACCCGCTCGAAGGACTGTGGCACGCCTCGCCCACGGCCGACGCACTGGCCTCACTGATAGCCCTGGCACTGCTTGTGAAACAGGTGCGCAAGTTCAAGGCGCAATATGCCGGCACCGGGCATCCCGACAAACCTTAAACCTCTCTTCACCATGGAACCTTACGTTGTGAACATAGGCCGTTCGCTGGGTAGCGGCGGCCGCGCCATCGGACGTATGCTGGCCCAGCAGATGGGCATAGCCTATTATGACCGCGAAATCCTGCTGCTGGCTGCAAGCCACAGCGGACTCTGCCCCGAAGTGTTCGAACGCTCGGACGAGAAGAACCGCTTTCTGCGCACACTCGGCAACATCATCCCCTTTGTCGGCGGAGGAGGCGCATACTACACCAACGAGCTGTCAAACGAAAACCTCTTCGGCATACAGAGCGAGGCCATACGCCAGGCCGCGCGCAAGGAGTCGTGCATCTTCATCGGACGCTGTGCCGACTATGTGCTGCGCGAGCATCCACGCTGTGTCAACGTGTTTGTGACAGCCGACATGACCGACCGCATCGCCCGTGTGAGCCAGCTCAGCGGGTGTGACGAGAAGAAGGCGCGTGAACTGATCGAAAAGGGAGACCGCGAGCGAGCCGCCTTCTACAACTTCTACAGCTCAGGCACATGGGGCGCAGCAAGCACCTACCACCTCTGTATCAACTCCTCGGTGCTGGGTATCGAGCGGACAGCACAGTTCATCCGCAGCTTCATCGAGCAGAAACTGGACCTGAACAACGATTAAGTAACCCATTCGACACACTCCATGAAACAGCTTGCCATCATTCTCATCGCCCTGTTGGCACTGGGCCACACCGCCCGCGCACAGCAGGTACAGGAACTGCGACGCAGCCGCAGCATCTTCCTCTTCCCTGAATTTCAGGATGCCAAAATCAAGCAGTCCTTCGGACGATATGCCAAGGCCAAAGCCAACATCTACCTGAAGGACGGCTCGCTCATGTATATGGAGGGCGACAAGATCATGCGCGCCTACACCAAGAACATCTTCGGCGTGACCTTCGGCGACACGCTCGAATTTGTCAAGGTCGACTCGGTCATGGCCCGCGTGGTGGCCCGCGACGGCTACAACGCACTGCTCTGCCTCACCACCGTCAACATGGCCCGCTACCGCGAAGAGGAATCGGGCGGCAGCGACCTCGACTACTTTCAGCTCGAAAACTTCAACGTCTTCATGACCCTCAACGAAGACCGGCGCGACGACGACCTGGGCATTCCCCTGCAGGACAAATACTTCTTCAGCGCGAAGGGTTTCGTCTTCCCGGCCAACGAGACGGCATTCAAGAAGGCCATCTCCAAAGAGCAGCAGCAGCCCTTCAAGGTGCTCATGGAGAACCGCTTCTGGAGTTGGAAAGACCCCGAATCGCTGAAGATGCTGCTTGACTTCTTACCCAAATAGCCCCCTGAAAAAGATGGGAAAGACTACCCTCCGACACTGGCTGCTGGCCGCACGTCCGAAGACGCTGACAGCTGCCCTTATCCCCGTGACCACCGCTACCGCGCTGGCCTATGCCGAAGGCTGCGGCAAGTGGCAGCCGGCCTTGCTCTGCGCCCTGTTTGCTGCCTTGATGCAGGTGGCGGCCAACTTCATCAACGACCTGTTCGACTTTACCCGGGGCAGTGACCGCGCTGACCGTCTGGGCCCGGAACGTGCCTGTGCCCAGGGCTGGATAACGCCCCGCGCCATGAAGGCCGGCATAGCCTGCGTGCTACTGCCCGCCTGCTGCATCGGCCTGTGTCTGCTCCCCTACGGCGGATGGCCGTTGGTGGTGCTGGGACTGGCCTGCGTGGTCTTCGCCTTTCTCTATACGACCCTGCTGTCCTACAACGGCTGCGGCGACGTGCTGGTGTGGACCTTCTTCGGCCTCGTTCCCGTATGCGGCACGTATTATGTACAGGCCGGACAACTCAGTGCCACAGTGTGGTGGCTGGCTGCTGCCTGCGGACTGGTGACCGACACGCTGCTGGTTCTGAACAACTACCGCGACCGCGAACAGGATGCTGCATCGGGCAAGCGCACGCTCATCGTGGCATGGGGCGAACGCTTCGGCTCGCTCTTCTATCTGCTCCAGGGCGTACTGGGCTACGCCTGTGTAGCTGCGCTGGCCGGTTACGGACACACCTGGGCTGCCATTCTGCCGCTGTTCTACCTGCTGCCGCACTACCTGACCTGGCGCAAGATGGTGCAGATCCACCAGGGGCGTGAGCTGAACCGCATACTGGGCTATACCTCGCGCAACATGCTCACCTTCGCCGTGCTGGTCGTCGTGGCACTGCTCACACACGCATAAGCGCGCTTTCAGCCGATTATAGGGTTGCGAGGGATGAGGTTATGAGGTTATGGGGTTATTGGGTTATAGGGTTATGAGGGATAAGGTTATGAGGTTATAAAGTTACTATTTGAGGGGCTACGGGTTTGATTCCTTTCAAGCAGTAACTGTATAACCTCATAACCTTATCCCTCATAACCTCATCCCTCATAACCTCATAACCTCATAACCTCATAACCTTATAACCTCATAACCTTATAACCTCATAACCTCATAACCTTATAACCTCATAACCTTATAACCTCATCCCTCACAACCTCATCCCTCACAACCTCATCCCTCATAACCCTATAACCCCATAACCTCATAACCTTATAACCTAATCCCCCATACCCCCATAACCTCATAACCTAAGAAGAGCCACGATAATGCCAAGCCGGACTACAAAAAGCAGGAGGAAATATCCAAAAAATCCAAACGGCATTAACAGCTTGCCACATTTACCCGCTCGAAGCAGCCCTTAGCTCGCCACTTTTTGTATTTTTGCAACAAACATTAAACACCAAATCATTAAGCGCATGAGCAACTTCACTTTTGCACCGCGCCTCGTTAGCGAGCTGCGGCATTACAATCGGGAGAAACTGGCTGCTGACCTCATGGCCGGCCTGATTGTCGGCATTGTCGCCTTGCCGTTGGCCATTGCATTTGGCATCGCTTCGGGCGTTTCGCCCTCGCAAGGCATCCTCACCGCCATCATCGGCGGTTTTTTGGTTTCTGCCCTTGGTGGCAGCCGTGTGCAGATTGGCGGCCCCACGGGAGCCTTCATTGTCATCATCTACGGTATTGTCAGCAATCCCCAGCTGGGTCTTTCGGGTCTGATGATTGCCACCATGCTGGCCGGACTCTTCCTGATTCTGCTGGGCGTTTGCCGATTGGGCACGATCATCAAGTTCATTCCCTACCCCATTGTGGTAGGCTTCACCAGCGGTATCGCCGTAACCATCTTCACCACCCAGATCAAGGACCTCTTCGGCCTGACTATCGACGGCAAACTGCCCGGCGACTTCCTGTCGAAATGGCTGGTCTACTTCCAGCACTTCGGTACCATCGACTGGATTACCACCGCCATGGGCCTGCTCAGCATTGCCGTCATCGCCCTCACGCCCAAGGTGTCGAAGAAGATACCCGGCTCACTCGTGGCCATCATCGTCATGACTGTAGCCGCCTACTTCCTGAACCAGGCCAACCTGGGCTTCCACATCACCACCATCGGCGACCAGTTCGGTGAGATCAAGGCCAGCATCCCCTCACTCCAGATGCCCGACATCACCTGGGAAGGCGTGAAGAGCCTGCTGCCCACCGCCATGGTCATTGCCGTGCTGGGAGCTATCGAGTCGCTGCTTTCGGCCACAGTGGCCGACGGTGTGTGTGGTGACCACCACAACTCCAACCAGGAACTCATAGGCCAAGGCGTGGCCAACCTCTGCATCCCGCTGTTCGGCGGCATTCCCTGTACCGGTGCCATTGCCCGCACCATGACCAACATCAACAACGGAGGGCGCACGCCGGTGGCCGGCCTCGTCCACGCCGCTGTCCTGCTGGCCATCTTCCTGCTGCTCATGCCGCTGGCCGCCTTCATTCCCATGTCGTGCCTGGCGGGCGTACTGGTCATCGTTTCTTACAACATGAGTGGCTGGCGCACCTTCCTCCAGCTCATGAAGAACCCCAAGAGCGACATCATCGTGCTCTTCATGACCTTCTTCCTCACCGTCATCTTCGACCTCACCATCGCCATCGAAGTGGGCCTGCTCATCGCCTGCCTGCTGTTCATGCGCCGCATGGCCGAGACCACTCAGATCAAGGTGATTGCCGACGAGATTGACCCGAACGAGGAGACCGACGCCGAGGTTCACGAAGAACACCTCATCATTCCGAAGGGCGTGGAGGTGTATGAAATCAACGGTCCTTACTTCTTCGGCATCGCCAACAAGTTTGAAGAGCTCATGGCGGCCATGAACGACCACCCGAAAGTGCGCGTCATCCGTATGCGCCGCGTGCCCTTCATCGACTCAACGGGTATACACAACCTGCAGAACCTCTGCGAAATGAGCCACCGCGAAGGCACGCACATTGTGCTCTCGGGCGTTACGCCGAACGTCTACAACGTGCTGGAGCACAACGGCTTCTGCAAACTGCTGGGCAAGGACCACATCTGCCCCAACATCAACGTGGCCCTCGACCGGGCGGCAAGCATCGTGAAGCGAGGCTGACCGCAGCCTGCCGGCAACCACACAAGCAACACGGCCTGAAAGGACACTACTGGTCCTTCCAAGCCGTGTTGCTTATTGCGTTTCGGTGGCCTGCGCCCCGCGCGGAAGCTCAGCCCTTCACCGCCTTGTCGTAACACTGCCGGCAAAGGGGTTCGTACTCCTGCAGCTCGCCCAGCAGGACCCTTTCGTCGTCGTTGACAATGCGGTGGGACACATACGCCAGGTTGCCACACTTCACACAGATGGCATGCACCTTGGTCACCTCGTCGGCAATGGCCATGAGCTGGGGCATGGGTCCGAAGGGCACCCCCTTGAAGTCCATGTCCAAGCCAGCCACAATGACGCGCTTGCCGCTGCGGGCCAACTGGTTGCACACTTCGGGCAGACCTTCGTCGAAGAACTGCGCCTCGTCAATGCCCACCACCTCTGCCTCGGCTGCCTGTGCTGTAATGCAGCGAGTGTCATCCACGGGTATAGCTGCCTGCGAATGGGCATCGTGCGACACCACATCATCGGCCGAATAGCGCACATCAATCACAGGTTTGAACACCACCACCCGTTGCCGGGCTATCCTTGCGCGCTTCAGCCGGCGAATCAGTTCCTCGGTCTTGCCCGAAAACATGGAACCACAAATTACCTCTATGCGTCCTTGCGCGACACGTTTCTCTTCGTGATACATAGAATTGTTTTTCTAAATTTTGTGCAAAGTTAGTGCAAGGCGAGAGAAGAGCGAAAGGCAAAGCTGAAAGATTTGGCTTTCGGTCTTCCGAGCCGCCGCCTAACTTATGAAAAGTTAGTGCAAGGCGAGAGAAGAACGAAAGGCAAAGCTGAAAGTTTTGGCTTTCACGCTTCTGAGCCGCAGCCTAACTTACTCAAGTTTCGCAAGTTGAATCAGAGAATAAGTGCCTGCGTTCAAGGAAAGAAGGGGCAACGAGCACATAGCCCAGGGCATCGCCCTGGGTA
>CAMBOH010000037.1 GCA_945869305.1 uncultured bacterium | reverse complement strand
TGGTACAAAACGAATGTATTCTAACGCTTTTGCCCCTTCTTTAACTTCATCGCTTCATCATACCCAAGGCAATGCCCTGGGCTATGTGCTCTTTGCCCCTTCGGGGCGTGCCTTGAACGCTTGCATATGCGCCCTGATTGAACTTGCGAAACTTGAAAATCTTGATTCACCGAACTATCCTGAACCACAGCCGCCCTGTCCTGTGTCTTGTCACCAAAAACAGAGCCCATTTCCTTCATCGTTTCGCAGAGTTACACTATCTTCGCCCGACAAAAGTAGTATTTTATGATGACTAAGGAAAGCATTACTGGCAATTGGCTGGTGCGCTACACGCAAATGCCATTGGAGCAGTTCGGTGATTATGTGCTCCTCACCAACTTCAACAACTATGTAGACCTGTTTTGCGAACAGTGCGGCGTGCCCCCTGTGGGGTTTGGTGCGAACATGCGGGCTGCCACCGCTTCTGGCATCACGATGATAAACTTTGGCATGGGAAGCCCCAATGCAGCGCTGATTATGGATCTTTTGGGAGCGGTCCGCCCAAAAGCCTGCCTGTTTTTGGGCAAGTGCGGCGGCATTTCCGACAAGACGCAGCTCGGCGACTATATCCTGCCTCTGGCCGGCATTCGCGGAGAGGGTACGTCGAACGACTATTTCCCGCCCGAAGTGCCTGCTCTGCCTGCCTTCATGTTGCAACGGGCTGTGTCGACCGCATTGCGTGACAACGGACGCGACTACTGGACCGGCACCGTCTACACCACCAACCGTCGCGTGTGGGAACACGACGAACGCTTCAAGGACTATCTGCGTGTCACGCGTGCCATGGCTGTCGACATGGAGACTGCCACCCTCTTCTCCTGCGGATTCTTCAACCATATCCCTACAGGTGCCTTGCTGCTGGTTTCCGACAACCCCATGACCCCTGAGGGAGTGAAGACCGATGCCAGCGACCGCAAGGTGACAAACCAGCATGCCGCCACCCATGTGCGGATGGGCATCGAGAGCATGAAGCTGATTGTCGGTGAACGGAAGACCGTGCGCCACCTCAAATACGAATGGTAATATGGCAACACCTGCAACCAACAGCCGTCGTCGGCCCTCCGGCGTGTCCTACGAGGATATAGTCCGCGCTGTCCGCGCCGGCGACATCAAGCCTGTCTACTACCTCATGGGCGACGAAGCCTACTACATCGACCGCGTGGCTGATTTCATCGTCGACACCCTGCTTCCGCCCGAAGAGCGCGACTACAACCTCCTCACCTGTTTCGGGCCCGATACCGACATCGACACCCTGATGACTGCCGCCCGGCGCTATCCCATGGGCGGGCGCTGGCTGGTCATTGTCGTGAAGGAAGCCCAACACCTCCGGCAGATAGAACGGCTCGACCGCTACCTGCGGCAGCCCCAACCCAGCACCGTGCTTGTCATGTGCCACAAGAACGGCACACTCGACCGTCGCCTCAAGGTGTCGGCCCTCATTGCCAGCACAGGCGTGCTCTTCGAGTCCAAACGGCTCTACGACAGCCAGCTGCCCGCCTTCGTCCGCGACTATCTGAAGCGGCGCCGCGTGGCGGCTGACCCTGGTGCAGCCGAACTCGTGGCCGACTTTGTCGGTTCCGACCTCAACCGTTTGGCTTCAGAACTCGACAAGGTGCTGCTCGCCCTGCCTCAGGGCGAACGTACACTCACCATCGAACTCGTGGAACGTCACATCGGACAGTCCAAGAACTTCACGGTCTTCGAACTGCTCGACGCGCTGGGCGAAAAGAATGTAGCCAAGGTAAATCAGATTGCGAAATACTTTGACAATAATCCAAAGGATAATCCTATACAGAAAGTGCTCCCCGCCCTGTTCCGTTACTTTGCCAACCTCATGCTGGCCCACTATGCGCCCGCCAAGACCGAGGCCGCTCTGGCCGCCTGGCTCGACCAGAGCGAGTGGCAGGTGCGCAAGAATGTGCTGCCCGCCCTGTCGCGCTATAGCGGTGTGAAGGTCATGCACATCCTGTCCGAGTTGCGCCGCACCGATGCCCGGTCGAAGGGCGTGGACAATCCCTTCACTCCCGGTGGCGAACTGCTGAGGGAACTCCTCTTCTTTATCCTGCACTGACACTGGGAGTGCAGGCTTCCGGTCAGCTGAAATCGGGAGGGCGGGCTTCCAGTCTGTTCATGTTGGGAGGACATGCTTCCAGCCAGCTCAAAACCGGGAACGCAAACAACGGGCAGCTTTCAGCAGCGGGACAAGCTTCATCGCCGGAGTGTCGGCGGAGCTTGTCTCGCTGTTTTTTTTATGATGGGACACAAGGCTGCGGCTTCATGAAAACCCAGTAGCCCGAACGCAATGTTTCCGATTGTTCGATTTTTCCTATAGGGCGCGCAGGATTGGCTGTTTGCCAGGCGCGGGAGGAACAGGCCAAGGCCTGTCCGGCATGGGGGGATGCAGGCTTCCCGACCAGCCCTGGCACCAGAAGTGTAAACAAAAGCCTGCTCCCTGCGCCTGAAAAACAAAGCCTTTTCCGCTGCCATCCCGCTTCATGCGCCCCAGAAACTCCTTTTACGATGAAAAAGTGTCCGATCGTACCCTTTCGTACGCTTCTCTCAGGAAGCATTTCTTTCTAATTTGCCATCTGCAAATAGCAAAACATATCCCAGTCCGACTCTTGCCTAATCTATTTCCCTTGTGTAGAGGAATTGTTGAAAAGCCCCCTAAAGTATTGTGAATCAGTGGAAATAGGCTGTTTTATCCCCGCCGTGGCTGCGCTGGATCTGTGTTGGTTTGTCGCTGGTTAGCCCTGCGCAAACCGTGTTCCTCAGGGGTGTCATTCGTCCCTTCTGATTTACATGAAGGACTTATTAGCATTTCGCTTTGTGTATTTACATAATCGAATCAACGCAATGTATATCAACAATGTAAAATTATTTATCAGGAAGCAGGGTGAACGATTTACAGATGCATACACCGAAAAACAACAAATCAAAATCACAAAGTGTAGATTGGTTTTGCATATTCAAGTTTATGCAACCCTTGTTTCGTCCTATTAAGATGTTGAAAACCAGCACTAAAAGCCTGTTTTTAGCAGTAAAAATGCGTGCAGGAACGTTTAGGTGCTGCATAACCCTCCTGGATAGACCATTGGGGCTGTAAATACGTCTTAGAAGGAATTGATAGCCAGTCAATTCTGCATTTTTGTTCGAGTAATTTGCAAAGGTGAAATCCGCTTGATGATATTTACATATGTATACGCATAGAGTGATGTTTTACAAAACTAAATCATAGCGCATGAATTTGTAAATACTGTTTGTAGAAACGTAAAATTTCAATTTGTAGAGAATAGAGTTGGCGGGTTCGTTCGAAACATTTACTTTTGTAACGGCTTTCTGAAGCCTTCGGTAGCCACTCCTTGCCGCCACACTCTACTGGGTTGGTGGTGCTAGGTCGTTCCGACCTGAGGAGCATATCGTTTCCTGTCCCTCCACTTTCGGTCGTGAAGGCGGCCGGGCTGGGTCGTAGCTGTCAGTCGGCAGACAGGGCTGTCCACATTGTCCTATTTTTCTGACTGTGTCTACGTCTTCTTTGCCAAGTATCCCACTAGGTAGACTGGAGAAAAGACCGTTTCAGGTGGATGTCCCACCTCCCCTCCCCGGCTACCTATATCTATACTGCATTACAAATCTGTTCTGAACAATGAAAGAGCGCATTCGCAACATCATGCAGCACGAGCGGCTTTCGCAGCAGGAGTTTGCTGCCCGGCTCGGCATCTCGGCCGCATCCCTCTCGAGCATTTTCACGGGGCGCACCAACCCCACCAACAACCACGTCATGGCCGTTCACCGTGCCTTCCCCCAGATCAACGTCAACTGGTTGCTCTTTGGCGAGGGAAGTATGCTGGCCCCCGAAGCCGGTACCCAGTCTGCCGCCACCGGGAGCGCAGACCTCCAGCCTCCTACTCCCGAAACCGATGCACAGTCTGCTGCCACCGGGAGCGCAGATCTGCAGCCTGCCGCCACCGGGAGCGCGGGCTTTCAGCCCACTGCTTCCTCCGCTTTCCCGCCGTCTTCGTCCGCGATCGGGCGCACGCAACCCTCTACGCAGCGGCGGCCTTCTGACCCTTCCTTTATGGCGATAAATATTGACAAAAGGCCGCGCCGCATCAAGGAAATTCGCGTCTTCTTCGACGACGGCACCTACGAGTCCTTTGTCCCCTCCTCCGGGCGATAGCCTGCCACTACTGGAAGCGCGGGAAAAGGCCGGCAGTCACCAGAAGCGCAAGCACCTCCTCCGCGCACCAGCCCTATATATATTATTGTAACACCCACACCCTCCATGAAAATCCACCTTTTGGTAGTCGGGCGTACCGTGGGCGGTCCGCTGTCCGCCCTCATTGACGACTATGTCAGCCGTCTGAGCCACTACGTCCCCTTCACTTTCGAGGCCCTGTCCGGTCCGAAGTCCACCAAGTCGCTCACCCCTTCGCGTCAGTGCGAGCTTGAGGGTGCGCAGCTTTTGGATGCATTGCGGTCCGACGACTATGTAGTGCTCCTCGACGAGGGCGGCCGGCAGTACCGTTCGGTCGAATTTGCTTCCTGGCTATCCGCCAAGTGCCACAGCGTACCTCGCCGTCTCGTCTTTGTAGTGGGCGGTCCGTACGGTTTCAGCCCCTCCGTACGTGCTGTTGCGCGCGAGCGTCTTTCGCTTTCCTCCATGACCTTTTCCCACCAGCTCATCCGCCTTTTGTTCGTCGAGCAGTTATACCGTGCCATGACCATTCTGCGCGGTGAGCCCTACCATCATGAATAGCCGTCCCGTCTTCTCTGTCCTTGCCGTCCTGTCCGGCTATCTGTCGGTGGCTTTCGCCCTGTCCCCACCTCCTGTCCTTCCTGTGCCGGGAAGCACCGTCTTCCGGGTGATGGAGTACAATGTAGAGAATCTCTTTGACACCGTGTCCGCCCCCGGCTCTCTCGATGCAGCCTTTACCCCGCAGGGGGCGCAGCGGTGGACTTCCCGCCGTTACTGGCACAAGCAGGGCCGTCTGGCCCGCGTCATTGCCGCGGCGGGCGGGTCCTCCCCCGTCGATCTTGTGGCTCTGGTCGAGGTGGAGAATGATTCCGTGGTGCACGACCTGACACGACGCACCGCACTGGCGCGTCTGGGCTACGACTATATCGTGACCCGTTCGGCTGACCCCCGAGGAGTCAATGTCGCACTGCTCTACCAGCCCTCCCGTTTCCGTCCTGTGAGCGTCGGCTCACTGCGCGTGCCGCCTCCCCATCGGCGTCAGCCCCCTACACGCGACGTGCTGCACGTGGCGGGTGCGACCGTGTGGGGCGACACGCTCGATGTGTTGGTGTGTCACCTGCCGAGTCGGCGTGGCGCGCAGTGGGCTGAGGACTACCGCAATGAGCTGTGCCGCCGTGTGAGGGCCTATGCCGATAGTCTGATGCACGTACGGTTGCGTCCCGCCGTCGTCGTGACGGGCGATTTCAACGCAGGGTGGCCTGAGAACTGCCTGGTGCGCCATCTGGCCGCAAGGCTTCCTGAAGAGGGCAAGTTGCCTGAGAGGGAGGGGCTGTACGTGGTGTCTCACGGGCTGTTTACTCCCCGCGGCGTATCAGGCACTTATTATTACCGCGACAGCTGGTGCCGGCTGGATCATTTTGTGGTGAACGGAATGCTGTTGGGTGCGTCGGACAGCCAGAGGGGGTGGGCCTGTCCGGCGGAATGCAGCATTGTGGACTTCGACTTCCTGCTGAATGAAGGTCCGGGCGGAGGGGACAGGCGGCCGGCACCGACCTGGCGCGGCACGATGTATGCCGGAGGATGCAGCGACCACCTGCCCCTGCTGCTTACGCTCTGTCCCGCACCGAGGGCGGCTGCCAGCGGTGCGGCGGAGGCGGCAGAGAGGACGGCGGGGGCGGCGGGGGCGACTGTCCTCCCGGTGCGCACTCCATAAGCAAAGGGTCTGTCCTGGAGAAAGACGAGAAAAACAAAGAGAAACGGAGGCGACAAAGCCCGAAAACGGCGGATTGAGCCCCACTGTCTCCTAATAAAACTTAAATATGTGGCACGGCGTTGGTTTTCTTCCTACTTTTGCAGCTCTTTGAAGTAAGGATGCAGCCCGTACGGGGCAGGGCTTGGCGTGTGGCTATATGAAAGGCCGTCGCGCGGCACTGCCTGAGAAACGCCTTGCGGCGGCATGCCGGAGGGCTGACGACATTGACGAAATAGACTATGCGACAACTGAAAATCAACAAAAGCATTACCAACCGCTCGAGTGCGGCACTGGACAAGTATTTGGTGGAAATCGGCCGCGAGGAGCTCATATCGACCGACGAGGAAGTGGAGCTGGCACAGCGTATTCACAAAGGAGACCAAGAGGCACTGGACCGCTTGACGAGGGCCAACCTGAGGTTCGTTGTCAGCGTGGCCAAGCAATACCAGAACCAGGGGCTTGCGCTCAACGACCTGATTGACGAAGGCAACTTGGGGCTTATCAAGGCGGCGCAGAAGTTTGACGAGACGCGCGGCTTCAAGTTCATCTCCTATGCCGTATGGTGGATTCGACAGAGCATCCTTCAGGCCATTTCGGAGCAGAGTCGCATTGTGCGCATGCCGCTCAATCAGGTGGGCTTCCAGAGCAAGCTGACGAAGGCAATCGTGAACTTCGAACAGGAGTTTGAACGCCGGCCTTCGGTAGGCGAGTTGGCCGAGCTGCTCGACACGGACGTGGCCAAGGTGCAGGAGGCACTGGGCACGAACGGCAAGAAGGTAAGTGTGGACGCGCCTTTCCAGGACGACGACTCGAACTGCCTGATTGATATCATGACCGACGACAGTGCGCCGGGCACGGACAACCAGATGGAGAAGGAGTCACTCTCGTCTGACCTGGAGGCTGCGCTCACCACACTGTCGGAGCGTGAGCGCCAGGTGTTGAAGATGTTGTTCGGCATAGGCCGCAACGAAATGACGGCTGAAGAGGTGGCCAACTCCCTGAGCTTGACGCGCGAGCGTGTAAGGCAGATCAAGGAGCGTGCGCTGCGTCGTCTGCGCGAGGCTGACAATATCAATATCCTGATGAAGTACCTGGGATGACCGCCGCCCCGTGCGGCGGGGAGAGGGGGAAGGAATGGGAAACGGATACCGTTTGGGCTGACTGGCTGGTCGCCCAGGCGGTATCCGGTTTTTATAGTTTATAGTTCATTGTTCATAGTTTATAGTCCATGGCTTATAGTTCATGGTTCATGGTCCATGGTTCATAGTCCATAGTCCATGGCTTATAGTTTATGGTTCATAGTTCATGGTTTATAGATGAGAGGGGGCAGGGTTGTTTTAGCGGACTTTTTCCTGCGCTCCCAGTGAGAAATACTCCCGCTCATTTTTTCCAGGACCTACGGCCCAAAACCTTGCCGTCCGCGAGGCTGAAATCAACAAAAAACCGTACATTTGCCCGCGGCGGAGGGCGGACTGCCCGACGACCTACTGCGGGCCACACACTCCGCTATCTCCCAATAAAACAACCTTTTAAACCTGTGAATACTGTATGGAAAAGATTTATGGACTCATCGACGCTCCTTTCACCCCCTTAGACAAACAGGGAAACGTGAATCTGGACCCTATTCCTGAATATGCCGCCCTGTTGGCCCGCAACGGCCTGAAGGGCGTGTTCATCAACGGCTCGTCGGGCGAGGGCTACCTGCTCACCGAAGACGAGCGCAAACAGCTGGCCGAGGCCTGGGTGAAGGCCGCGCCTGAGGGCTTCAAGGTGATTGTACACGTGGGGAGCACCTGCGTGCGCAGCAGCCGCGAACTGGCCCGCCATGCCGAGCGCATCGGTGCCTGGGGCATCGGTGCCATGGCCACTCCCTTCCCCCGCATCGGCCGTGTTGAGGAGCTGGTGGCGTACTGCGGGGAAATCGCAGCCGGCGCACCCTCGCTGCCTTTCTACTACTACCACATCCCGGCCTTCAACAATGCCTACCTGTCGATGCTCGACTTCCTGAAGGCGGCCGATGGGCGCATACCCAACCTGGCGGGCATCAAATACACCTTTGAGAGCCTGTATGAGTACAACCGCTGCCGCCGCTACCGTAACGGCAAGTTCGACATGCTGCACGGGCAGGACGAGACCATCCTGCCGTGTCTGGCCATGGGTGGCGCGCAGGGCGGCATCGGCGGCACGACAAACTACAACGGACGGGTGCTTACGGGCATCATCGATGCCTGGAACCGTGGCGACTTGGAGCAGGCACGCGAGTTGCAGGAGTATGCACAGGACGTGATCGACGTGATATGCCGCTATCGCGGAAACATTGTGGGTGGCAAGCGTATCATGAAGCTCATAGGCCTCGACCTGGGTCCGAACCGCACGCCCTTCCAGAACATGACCGACGAGGAAGAAGCGAAGATGAGGCAGGAGCTGGAGGAGCTTGACTTCTTCGCGCGCTGCAACCGATAATCCCGAACAAGCCTGCTATGACCATGAAAAACTGTCTGTTACTGATTCTGCTGCTGTGTGGCTGCTCCCTGCGGGCACAGACAGCGGCAAACGACAATGCCTTCAACCAGGTCGTCCTGCGACAGCTTCCTCCCTTGCAGGTGCATTCGCCGCAGGGTGTGTCGGCAGCCTTTGCCGGCAGTGTGGACGGCCGCCTATGGGTCGCCGGAGGGTGCAACTTTCCCAATGAGCCGGCGGCCGATGGCGGCAGCAAGGTGTTCTATCAGGACATCTATGAGCTGTCTCCCGCCGCGGCCGGCCGTGAGTCCGCCTGGCACAGGGTGGGGGAGTTGCCCGAAAGGCTGGCCTACGGCGTAGGCATCGGGGTGCCCGAGGGCCTGGTGTGTGTGGGCGGCACTGACGGCCGGCAGAGCAAGGCGGCCGTATGGCTGTTGGGCCGAACCCATACAGGGGCGGTAGAGACCACCCGGTTGCCCGACCTGCCCCTTCCGCTCGACAACATGGCGGGAGGCTATGGCGGCGGCTACATCTATATAGCCGCCGGGCAGAGCTGCGGCCGTCCTTCGCAGGCAGCCTTCAGGCTGGCCTGGCCCGGCGGAAAAGGCTGGGAAAGGCTGCCCGACGTGCCCGGTCCGGCCCGCGTACAGCCTGCGGCGGCCGTGCAGAACAGCGGGAGCGGCCCCTGCTTCTACCTGTTGGGCGGTTTCACGCCTGCAACGGCCGAGACAGTGGGTACGGCCCACACGGACGGCTGGGCCTACGACCCGAGGCGGGGCGTGTGGCAGCCTGTGGCTGAGGCTGTGCCCCATGGGCGCACCGAGGCTCTGACCTTGACGGGCGCGGTCGCCGTGAGCAGCGGGTGTGCACACATCGTCTGTGTGGGTGGTGTGAACAAGGCGGTGTTTGAGGCCGCTGTGAACCGTCCGTTCCGCGAGGTGACACCCGACCTGGGCGACTATATGCGCCACCCGGCACCCTGGTACCGTTTCAATCCGGAGCTGCTCATCTACCACACCGTCACCGACACGTGGGTGACCGAGAGCAGTTCGCCCCTGCTGGCCCGTGCGGGTGCCTCTGTCGTGCCGATGGGAGACGAGTGGGTAGTGGTATGCGGCGAGGAGAAGCCTGGCGTGCGCTCGGCTGCTGTCAGCGCGCTGCAGATGACCATGCGCCCCACGTTCGGCTGGCTCAACTGGGCCGTGCTGGTGGCCTACCTGCTGGGCATGGTGGCCTTGGGTTACTACTTCATGCGGCGCGAAGGCGGTGCCGACGACTTCTTCAAGGGCGGCGGACGCATCCCCTGGTGGGCGGCAGGCATCAGCATCTACGCCACCATGCTCAGTGCCATCACCTACATGGCCTATCCGGCCAAGGCGTTTGCCACCGACTGGACCTACTACCCCATGCTGGTGACCATCCTGCTGGTGTCCTTCCCCGTGATACGCTACTATCTGCCCTTCTTCCGCCGGCTCAACGTGACCAGTGCCTACGAGTATCTCGAGCGCCGCTTCAACGCCACCACGCGCCTCATGGCTTCGGCCCTCTTCATCGTGTTCATGGTGGCACGCATGGCCTTGGTGCTCTATCTGCCCTCGCTGGCCCTGACGGCAGTGACGGGCATAGACCTCTACATCTGCATCGTGCTCATGGCTCTGGTCACCATCCTCTACTGTACCATGGGCGGTGTCGAAGCCGTGGTGTGGGGCGATGTGGTACAGGGCATCATCCTGGTAGGCGGCGCGCTTTTTGCCGTGGGTTACCTGGTGTTGGGTACTGAAGGCGGCGTAGCGGGTTTCATCGAGCTGGGTACGCAGGCCGACAAGTTCCGCCTCTTCGACTGGAGCTGGGACTGCCGCAGTGCCACCTTCTGGGTGATCATCCTGGGCGGCATTGCCAACAACCTCATCTCCTACACCTCCGACCAGACTGTCATACAGCGTTACCTCACCACCCGCGACGAACGCAGCGCGCGGAGCAGCATCCTCATGAACGGGGCGATGAGCGTGGTTGTCTCCATTGCCTTCTTTGCCATCGGAGCCGGCCTGTACACCTTCTTCAAGACACACCCCGCCGAGCTTGACTACACCATGGCCAAGGCCGACACCATCTTCCCTTTCTTCATGATGAGCCAATTGCCGCAGGGGCTGGCGGGCCTGCTCATTGCCGCCATCTTCGCGGCCACGATGAGCACCATTTCATCGAACATAAACTCGGTGGCCACGGCCTTCAGTGTCGACTTCTACCGCCGTTGGCACCCGCTGGCCACAGACCGTCAGACGCTGCGTGTGGCCCGCTATACCTGCTTGGTAGCCGGTGCGTTGGGCATGGGCATCGCGCTGCTCATGGCCACTTGGGAGATACTCTCCCTGCTCGACTTCTTCCAGGAGATACTCGGCCTGCTGTCGAGCGGTCTCGGCGGCCTGTTCCTGATGGGCATCTTCTTCCCGCGCATTGGCGGACGGGCCGCTCTCTGCGGTTTCCTGGCCGGTGTGACGGCTGTGTTCCTGGTGCGCTATTTCACGCCCGTCAGCTTCCTGCTCTACGGTTTCATCGGCATGGCCGTGTCGGTTCTCACCGGCCTGTTGTGCTCCTTGGTGATGCCTGCGCCGAAGGATCTGAGGGGACTCACCTGGAAAACCCTTCAACGATAAACAATCATTCACAGGATAGTGCCAGCGCGTGCAATGAAGCCAGGCTTGCTTGAGCTTCATTGCCGGGCGCGGCCTATCTAATCTATAGACATACGCAACATGAAAGATTTCAAAACGCTCGCCGAGCAATACAAGCATGAGTTGCTCGACAAGGTCATACCCTTCTGGCTCGACCACTCCCAGGATGAGGAGTTCGGCGGCTACTTCACCTGTCTCGACCGCGACGGCTCGGTGTTTGACACCGACAAGTTCATCTGGATGCAGGGACGCGAGGTGTGGATGTTCGCCACCTTATACAACAAAGTCGAAAAGCGGCAGGAGTGGCTCGACTGTGCCGTGCAGGGTGCGGAGTTCCTCAAGCGGTATGGCCACGACGGCCAGCTCAACTGGTACTTCTCGCTCGACCGCGAGGGGCATCCGCTGGTGGAGCCTTACAACATCTTCTCCTACACCTTTGCCGTCATTGCGTTCGGACAGCTCAGCATCGCCACAGGCAGTGCCGAGTATGCCGACATCGCCAAGCGCACCTTCGACATTGTGCTCTCGAAGGTGGACAACCCCAAAGGAAAGTGGAACAAGGCGGCTCCCGGCGCACGCTCGCTCAAGTCGTTCGCCCTGCCCATGATTCTCTGTAACGTGGCCCTCGAAATCGAGCCGCTGCTCAGCCCCGATTTCCTGCAGCGCACCATCGACACGTGCATCCATGAGGTGATGGACGTGTTCTACCGCCCCGAACTCGGCCTGATCGTAGAGCATGTGGGCACCGACGGCCAGCTGGTGGACTGCTTCGAAGGGCGCCAGCTCAATCCCGGGCATGCCATTGAGGCCATGTGGTTCATCATGGACCTGGGCAAGCGGCTTGGACGGCAGGACCTTATCGACAAGGCTGTGCAGATTGCGCTGAACGAGGCCGAATATGGCTGGGACAAGCAGTATGGCGGCATTTTCTACTTCATGGACCGTCTGGGCCGTCCCTGCCAGCAGCTCGAATGGGACCAGAAGCTGTGGTGGGTACATCTCGAAACGCTCATCACCATGATCAAGGGCTACCGCCTCACGGGGAACGTCAAGTGTCTGGAGTGGTTCGAGCGCGTGCACGACTATGTGTGGACCCACTTCACTGACCCCGACTATCCCGAGTGGTACGGCTATCTCAACCGCCAGGGCGAGGTGCTGCTTCCGCTCAAGGGCGGCAAGTGGAAGGGTTGTTTCCATGTGCCCCGCGGCCTCTTCCAGTGCTGGCAGGTGCTCGAAGAGCTCGCTGCCGACGAGCAGGCCCGTCCTGGTGCAGCCGGGTGAGTACAGCCACACGTTTGCAGTGTGTGGCTCAAGTCGCCTTAAGGTATATTGCCAGGGGGCGCAGTCAGGAGGATGTCTTCTTCCCGGCTGCGCCCTTTCCGGTGCAGCTGCTGGGTCCCTGTACCAGAGAGGGTGCAGCCGGTTTTGCGCACACTCATGTGTAGGCTTGTGCAACATTCAGGTATAAAAATGCGGTAAAATCACGCTTTTGCGTCCGTTTGCTTGGCAGTTTGACAAGAAAAGACGTAATTTCGCAGCAAATAAATTAGACAGGTGTACAGCCACTTGCATGTGACAATGCCGCAGAAACGGAAGCTGCGGCGGCCGTTGGCGTCGACCGAAGGGCGATGCGGCCTTGTCTGTACACCCCATGACCTGTTTTGTGTCTTCCGAAAATGAGGTAGCGTATGAATCTCTTTATCCGTAAGAGCAGCGAAGAATTGCTGCGCGAGGCCGAGAACGAAGGCGGCAAGGGCTTGCGCCGCGTGTTGGGCCCTTGGGGGCTGATAGCCTTGGGCGTAGGTGTGATTATCGGTGCCGGCCTGTTCTCCGTGACCGGCATCGTGGCCGGCGAACACACGGGACCAGCCATAGTCATAAGCTTTGCCATAGCCGCTGTGGCTTGTGCCCTTGCAGGACTTTGTTATGCCGAATTTGCCTCGATGCTTCCCATTTCGGGTTCGGCCTACACCTATTCCTACTTCACCATGGGCGAGCTGGTGGCGTGGGTGATAGGCTGGGACCTTGTGTTGGAGTACACCGTGGCATCCGTGGCGGTGAGCGTGTCCTGGAGCCGCTACTTCAGCTTCATGATGGCCGACCTGGGGTGGCAGTTGCCCGAAGCCTACACCATGTGTCCGGCCGATGGCGGTGTGTTCAACCTTCCAGCCTGCCTGCTGGTCATCATCCTGTCGCTCATCCTCATGCGCGGCACGCAGGGCAGCTCGCGCTTCAACGACCTCATGGTGATTCTCAAGCTGGCCGTTGTGTTGTCGTTTATCGGTATTGGCCTGTGCTATGTGAACAGCGACAACCTCACGCCCTTCATACCAGCCAACACCGGCGTGTTCGGCGAGTATGGCTGGAGCGGTATCTTGCGCGGTGCCGCCATTGTGTTCTTTGCCTACATCGGCTTTGATGCAGTGAGTACTGCTGCACAGGAGACCGTCAATCCGCGGCGCAACATGCCCATCGGCATACTCGGTTCGCTGCTCGTGTGTACCGTCCTCTACATGCTCTTCTCGTTTGTCATGACCGGCGTGGTGGACTATCGCGCCTACATCGGTGCCGACAGCATCGCACCCGCAGCCACAGCCGTGGCCCACATGGGCGAGGTAGGACCCGATGGCACGGTGGTGCCAGCCTTTCCGTGGCTGAACCGAGGCATCGTCGTGGCCATCCTGCTGGGCTACGCCAGCGTGGTGCTGGTGATGCTCATGGGCCAGAGCCGCGTGTTCTACAGCATGAGCAAGGACGGCCTGCTGCCTCCGATATTCTCCCACCTCCATGCGCGCTTCCATACCCCGGCACGCAGCAATCTGCTCTTCATGGTCATCATCGCGCTGCTGGCCGGGCTGGTGCCTCCGGGTTTGGCGGGCGAAATGACCAGCATCGGCACGCTCTTTGCCTTTGCGCTGGTGTGTCTGGGTGTCATTGTGGTCCGTCGCACGCAACCCGATGCGCCCCGAGGCTTCAAGACCCCGTTGGTGCCCTACGTGCCTGCTGCCGGAGTGGTGTGCTGTGTGGCCATGATGCTGTTTCTGCCGGCCGACACCTGGATTCGGTTGGTCATGTGGATGGTCCTGGGCGTCGACATCTACTCCTTCTACGGTCTGCGCCATAGCGTGATTGGTGGCGGCACCGTGCGTCGTCACGGCCAGACCATACTCAGCGGAATCGGCGTGTTCATCTCGCTGCTTTGCATCATCACCGGCCTGTGGCACCAGCAGACGGTGGGTTGGGAGGCCGACCGCACCCTGCTCTGGATTGCCGTGGCGTTTGGCGTTTCACACATATTCTTCTTCCTCGTCAGGGGATTCACCGCTAAAAAGTAATAGACACATGATTTTCAATTCCTTGTCGTGTTCGGAACGCACCGAACGCCTGCATCCGCTCTTCAAGCAGCTGTTTGATTATGTACGCACGCACGACTTGAGCCAGGTACCGGCCGGTCGCATCGTGTTACAGGGCGATGACCTCTACATCAATGTAGACGATGCCAGCCTGCGCAGCCGCGAAGCGCAGAAGCTTGAGGTGCACCGCCGCTATATCGACGTTCACTTTCCGCTGGATGGCGTGGAAGAGGTGGGTTGGCGCAGCCTCGACAGCCTGACGTGCGAGAGTGAGGCCCCCTTCGACGAGGTGCGCGACTTTGCCTTGTATGCCGCTCCGGCCACGACCTACTTCACCGTCCGTCCTGGTGAGTTCTATGTGATGTTCCCCGAAGATGCCCACGCCCCTATTATCGGACAGGGCACCTTGCGCAAGGCCATAGCCAAGGTACGCATTGACTGACCCGGAAGGGAGCATGGAGAGCTTGGTGTGAAGGAGGAGGTATAAACCTGTTCCACACACATCCCTGAATACCAAAGGTGTTGACAACCCCGCTTTCCTGTGTGGCAGGAGACCGTGGGTTGTCAACACCTAGTTTTGGGTAGTGCGGTGTGTTTCGGGCAGCGTGACAGGCTGAGGCTGCCCCCGTCGGGGGGCGGCGCAAGGGTCAGCGCGCGGTCTGGAGCGTGAGCACTTCGACCTGCGGCCAGGCGCCCAGACGGTAGGGAACCGAACCGCCTATCCCTGTCGACACATACAGCTGCTGGGTGCCTTCGCTATACAGGCCGCCCCATTCCGTCATCAGCCAGCGGGCAGGCGAGAAGCGGTAGAACTGCACCTGCATGGCATGGGTGTGTCCCGACAGCGTGAGGGCGATCGGGCTGTGTCCCAACACGCCGTTGCGCCAGTGCCAAGGGTCGTGGCTCAGCAGCACGATGCAGGCCGAGGGAGGGATGCCTTGCAGACTTCGGGCCAAGTTGCCGCGTGAGGGGAAGGGCGGTTTGCCTATGTTCTCTACGCCAGCCACAAAGAGCGTGTCGGTCTGGCGCACCACCGCACGGTGTTCGTTGCGCAAGACCTGCCAGCCCATGCGCTGCTGGGCCGCCACCAGCTCGTCGAGCTGTTCGTGCTGCTGTTTGGCCGAAAGGCCGGGCTGATAGGTCATGTAGTCGTGGTTGCCCAGCACTGAGAGCACGCCGTCGCGTGCATGCAGCCGCTTCAGCACTTGCACGAAGGGCTGTACCTCGCGGGCTTCGGTGTTGACCAGGTCGCCTGTAAACACAATAAGGTCGGGCTGCTGGGCGTTCACACTGTCGACAAGCCTCTCCACAAAGGACGTATGATGATGGTATGACCCTAAATGCAGGTCGGAAATCTGCACCACCTTGTAGCCGTCAAAGGCTGGCGGAAGACCTTGGAGGGGCAGGGTGAGGTGGTTCACTTGCAGCTTGCGCCAGCCCAACGTGGCACCGTAAATCTGCATGCAGGCCGTGATGACAGCCAGCACGATGCCTGTGCGTACAGCCATGCCGTCCGTGTTCCAGCCCCAAAGCGTGAGTATCTTGCCCGTTCCGGCAGCCAGCACAAACACCAGTTTGGGCACACTGACGCACACCATCAGCAGAAATCCGAGCTGCAGGAGTCCGGGCACACGAACCTGGCACACCAGCAGCAGCATGCACAGCAAGGCTACAGCTGTAGGTGTCAGCAGCAGCAGGGTGCGCCATACGCCGGGTTGCATACGGGTGAAGTGCCACCAGATGAAGAGGTCGGGCAGCACAACGAGCAAAACAAGTAGAAGGGTAAAGCGGAACATGGGAGTGTGGGGCTGGGGGCTTCGTTCTGTACACCCATAGGCAGCTGTCGCTCTTGAGACAGACAGCAATGGCGCAATGTCAACGTTCTTGGTGCAAGCCTTCAGGCCGGGTGGAGTATAGAGATTTTAGCTGTGACGCTGTTGTTCCTGTTGTTCCTGCCATTTCTCGCGGGCAAATTCCTGCATGTCGGTCACTTTGTCCTTTTCGTCCACGATTTCGGTGCCCAGCATGGTTTCAATCACGTCCTCCATGGTCACGATGCCTCTGAAACAGCCGTATTCGTCGATGATTACCGAGATGTGTTCCTTTTTGGCCAGCAGTTTTTCCCAGATGCCCGACACGGGTTCGGTCTCTTGGAAGGTGAGTACTGGGCGCACGATGTCCGAAAGCTTCAGGTCGAACTTGTCTTCCGCCAGCTTTTCAAGAATATAGGGACGCAATACGTAGCCCTTGATGTAGTCGTCGTTTTCGTCGTTGTATACGGGGATACGTGAATAGGTGCGGAAAGCCTCGTTGCTGTAGAACTCCTTGAGCGTCATGCTCTCTTCGGCCATTTCGACGACCGAGCTGGGTGTCATGATGTCGCGTGCTTTCACGTCGTCCAGCTTCAGCAGGTTCTGAATCATGCGGTTTTCCTTCTTTTCGAGCACGCCTTCTTCAGCTCCGACGGTCACCATGGCCGACACTTCTTCGCGGCTTACCGAGACAGGTTGCTTCTTGCCGGCAAAGAGGTGCGTAATCATTTCCGACATCAGCACGAGCGGAAAGGTGACGAACACCAGCGCGTGTGTGATGCGTGCCGACGGCATGGCGAGAACACGCCAGTAGGCAGCTCCGATGGTTTTGGGGATGATTTCGGAAACGACCAGAATGAGCAGTGTGAGCAGTGCAGAGGTGAGGGCAAAGAATTCGCTTCCGAATAACGTTTCGCTTTGGGCACCTACGCCAGCTGCACCTACGGTGTGGGCGATGGTATTGAGCGAGAGTATGGCTGCAATGGGTTTGTCAATGTTCTGCTTGTACTTTTTCAGTAAGGCTGCGCCCGGTTTGCCTTCCTGCTCGAGCATAGTCACGAAGGACATAGGGGTAGACAAGAGTACAGCTTCAAGAATAGAGCATAAGAAAGAGATGCCTAAAGCCGAAAAAAGATAGAGGAGTAA
This sequence comes from uncultured bacterium, assembly GCA_945869305.1. Lineage (GTDB taxonomy): Bacteria > Bacteroidota > Bacteroidia > Bacteroidales > Bacteroidaceae > Alloprevotella. The sequence goes on along the minus strand of CAMBOH010000037.1, from coordinate 640 downwards.
TAGCCCCATGTAAAAACGTATTGGTTAAACAGAATCCCCATGCCTGCTAAGTCGTATATTGTTGGTTTGTGTGGCCTTTGGGCAGTCAGTCGGGCGCACGCCGGCATTCGTGGGGAGCAGTAATGCAGAACAGAAGCCTCTACAGTGCTACATTTTACGAATTTCGGTGCAAAGATAGTGCAAGGCGAGAGCAAAGCAAAAGAAAAACGCGTTTTTCTTTTGCTTTGCCGAGCCGCAGCCTATTTTATGGAAAGATAGTGCAAGGCGAGAGCAAAGCCTGTTTTCTGGAATGATAGTGCGACTCACGTTTCGCAAGTTGAATCAGAGAATAAGCGCAAGCGTTCAAGGCAAGAAGGGGCAACGAGCACATAGCCCAGGGCATCGCCCTGGGTATGATGAAGCGATGAAGTGCGCCCTGCAAGGGCAAAAGCATGAGTAGACAGTGCCCTTTATATACGCATTTTTAAAGCCGAAAAAAACCTTCAACCCTTCAGCCGACCCTTCATTCTCGTTGATACTCAGTGGAAAACTGGCTGAAGGGTTTGAGCTCCAAACCCTTCAGCCAACCCTTCAGCGTGACTTTTCCTGATAGGTGGCGACGGTGCACTGGGAGAGCAGGCATCCTGCCTGCTGTGGTCAA
>CAMBOH010000036.1 GCA_945869305.1 uncultured bacterium | reverse complement strand
TAACAAAAATAGCTTGCACGAAACCATAGGAAGCGGGGCGTACCTTGAACGCTTGCATATGCGCCCTGATTGAACTTGCGAAACTTGAATATATCTATAAGGAACAGGTGCTGTGTCATCAGACTTGTGGGGCAGCTGGAGCGGGCTGCGTGGTAAACTCGTCGAAGTCGGGGGCATGCTGGTCGTGTTTGTCGCATTGGACGAAAGGCATGAGGAAATGGAAAAACCAGCCTTTGAACTTCTTCCATCGGCCCCATTGTTTCCATATTTCGGGTGTGAGTTCGAAGCAGCGTGTGTCGCGGTCGGTGAAAAAGATGTTTTGCAGTTCGGCAGTGGTGCAGGTGTCTGCCACCAGGATGTTGCACTCATAGTCGAACGAGAGGCTGCGGCTGTTGAGATTGGCCGAGCCGATGAAGGAATAGCTGTTGTCGACCATCATGATTTTGCTGTGGTGGAACCCGCCTTCGAAGAAGTAGACCTTCACGCCGCGTTTCATGAGCTTGTGTACGTTGTACTCCACGATGCGCGGGGTGATGGGGATGTCACTCTTGGCCGATACCATAACCTGCACGTCAACGCCCCGGCGGGCGGCACGCTTCAAGGCCCGCTTGATGTGGCGGCAAAGTGTGAAGTAGGGGTTGATGATGAGAATGCGCTCGGTGGCATGGTCGATGGCGTGAACAAAGGTGTCGTGGATGATGCGCGGCGAGCTGCCCGGGTCGCGGTTGACCACTCCGATTGTTTTGTGGCCCGCTGTGTCGGTCAGGTCGGGCTTGAGCATGTCGAACTGCTGGCTGGCATCGCGCAGGCCGGGATAGTATTGGTCGCCTTGGACATTCTGCTTTGTCACCTTGTTCCAAAAGTCGAGGAATACCTTTTGGAGCTCTCCTACGGCGTCGCCTTCGATGCGGGTGTGCAGGTCACGCCATTCGCCGAACTCCGGCTTGCCTGTGATGTAGTAGTCTGCGACATTCATGCCGCCCGTATAGGCCACGAGGCCGTCGATGACCACTATCTTGCGGTGGTCGCGGTGCATCACGTGGTTCACCCACGGAAAGCGGATGGGGTCGTACTCATAGATTTCGATACCCCGTTCGCGCAGGCTGTCGAGATGCTGGGCACGCAGCGGACGATTGTTTGAACTGTTGCCGAACCCGTCGAACAGGGCACGTACCTTGACTCCTTCGGCCGCCTTCTGCACCAGCAGAGTGAACAGCTCCTTCGAGATGGAGTCGTTGCGGAAGTTGAAGTATTCAAGGTGTATGCTTTCGGTCGCCGCACGAATAGCCGGGAAAAGGTCGTCGAACTTTTCCTTTCCCGTCTTGAACACCACCACGCGGTTGTTCGACGTGAACTGTACGCCGAACTGCTGTTGCAGGTAGTTTACGATGTCGGCATCGCTCTGCTTGGTGGCTTTGCAGCCCGAAGCGAGAGCTGGCAGGTAGAATAGATAGCTCAATAGTGTGAAAAGTAGCGCGTTTCGAGTCATTGTGTTTGAATAGGCCGCCTCACCCCCATAGATAATCCAACAGCCCGGAACCATGGGAGGACAAGGGTCAGAGCACGGTGCGGAACGAGTCGACTATGCCCAGCAGGTGTTGTTCGGCATCGGTCACCAGCACAGAGTGGATTTTGTGGTGGTGCAGAATGCGTTCGATTTCGGTGATTTTCGTATCGGGCGACACCATTTTGGGCTGGGTGGTCATGATGTCGGCCACACGGAGGCTGAAGAAGCTGTCTTGAGAGTTCTCCATCGCACGGCGTATGTCACCGTCGGTGATAAGTCCGGCGACCCGGTCGTTTTGCATGGCCACACACAGGCCCAGCCTTCCGTTGCTCATGTGGATGACTGCTTCGCCGAGTTTGGTTTGCGGGTCGATTACGGGCAGGTCATCGGTGCGCATCACGTCGCGCGCCTTGGTGAGCAGCCGTTTGCCCAACGAGCCGCCGGGATGGAACTCCGCAAAGTCCGAAGCCTGGAAGTGGCGGGCTTCCATCAGCGCGCAGGCCAGGGCGTCGCCCAGTGCCAGAGCCGCAGTGGTGGAGGAAGTGGGAGCCAGATTGAGCGGACAGGCTTCGCGCTGCACCGAGGCGTTGAGGTGAGCCGTGGCGTTTTGCGCAAGCAGTGACTGCGGGTTGCCCGTCATGGCAATGACCGGCACCTTGTGGGCGGTGAGGTAGGGCAGGAAGCGCAGCAGCTCGTCGGTCTGGCCGGAATTGGAAATGGCCAGCACCACGTCGTGCGGCTGGATGACACCGAGGTCGCCGTGGAACACGTCGAGCGGGTTGATGAAGAAGCTGGGCGTGCCGGTCGAGGAGAGCGTGGCAGCTATCTTGGCACCGATGTGGCCGCTCTTGCCCACGCCGGTCACAATCAGCTTTCCCCGACAGTTCAGGATGGTGTCGACGGCCTTGTCGAAGTCCTCGTCGATGTTGGGAATCAGTTCGAGCAGTGCCTGGGCTTCGTCGCGGAGGCATTTGATGGCAATTTCAGTGTGCTGGCTCATGGTAGCATAAGGTTTGTGAGGCATATGCCGGAAGGGGTTAAAGCAGGCTTGTGATGAGGTGTTCCAGGTCGCTGAGATACAGCATGTTAGGCCCGTCGCTCAGGGCTTCGGTAGGATTGGGGTGTGTTTCGACAAAATAGCCGTCGGCACCGAAAGCCTTGGCCGCCAAGGCCATTTGCGGCACAAAGCGCCGGTCGCCGCCTGTGCTGCCTCCAGCACCGCCAGGACGCTGCACGGAATGCGTACAGTCCATGATGATCCGGTCGGCAAAGGGCTTCATGAGAGGCAGGTTGCGGAAGTCCACAACCAGGTTGTTGTAGCCGTAGATGTTGCCGCGTTCAGTCAGCCAAACCTCCTTGGCACCCGACTCGCGGCACTTCTCAGCCGGGAACTGCATGTCTTCACCCGAGAGGAATTGTGCCTTCTTGATGTTGACCGTGCGCCCTGTGTGTGCCGCCTGTACCAGCAGGTCGGTCTGGCGACACAGGAAAGCGGGAATCTGGAGCACGTCGACCACCTGGCCGGCAGCTTCTGCCTGATAGCTTTCGTGTATGTCAGTGAGCAGAGGCAGACCATATTTTCGTTTGATGTCGGCAAGCATTTGCAGGCCCTTTTCCAGTCCCGGACCGCGGAAGGAACGCAGCGAGGTGCGGTTGGCTTTGTCAAAGGAGGCTTTGAAGTAGACTTCTGCCCCTGTGAGTCGCTTGATGCGCACCAGTTCCTGGGCCACCGTGTCGAGCAGTTCAGCCGACTCGATGACGCAGGGACCGGCAATAAATATAGGTTTCATCATTGTTAAGGTTCTTTTTCGATGGGCAAATGTACATATAATCATCGAATACGGGGGCAGCTGGCCATGAGATTTTGTTTCACTGTCATGCCGGGCGGCCGGGAAACAGTGCGCGATGCCACGCATTTCCAATGCATTTCATGCCCCTGTCGGGCCTTGTCGTACCTTTTTTGCATACTTTTTGCCGCATGTTCTGTGTGATTCTCTCAAAATGTATAACTTTGCAGCGCATACGGGCCAGACTGGATTTGACAGCGGGTCGGAGTGGTATGTAAGCACGCAGTGCGCCTGAAAGTGGGCACTTTAATCTCGGCTTTCAACAATTTAACTGGCGAAAACAACTTTGCTCTCGCTGCTTAATCGAAGTACAGTAGATTAGCTTTATTCCGGCACAAGGTGCTGGAACGAGACATCACCCAAGAGCTACATGCTCCGGAGCGTCTTGAACAGGTGGTGCGGATAAACCGGAGATAGTTGCCGACGGCCTCGCGCCGGCAGCGAAGCTTCTTAGAGGATAAGGTGTAGGTTGGTAGCATCGGTCTTGCCTGCACTCGAAAACCGAAGCGATGATAAGCGTGTAGAAAGCCTATTGCTTCCTCGTTTGGACGAGGGTTCGAACCCCTCCTGGTCCACCTTTTAGAACGAGCTAAAACGTTTGGAAATCAGACGTTTTGGCTTGTTCTTTTTGAAGAAAAGCCCGTTTCCGCCAGCAGTAGTGACATTGAAACGGAACCCGAAGGCAAGCGGAATGGCACGGCTACTCCGCAAAACGGTGCTATTTCTGATGGCAAAGGTAGTAGAAAAAATGGAGCGGTTCAAATTGGAACGGGAAAAACTGAGGGCCCGGCGGTTGAACCGCCGGGAACGGTGGTCAATGGCGGAAACGCGGCCGAGGTAACGCCGGGGGAGGTTGTCAATGGAATGGTGACGGACCAGACGCGGGCTGGAAGCAATGTGCTCCCGGTTGGCGGCGTAAAAGAGGCTGGGACTGTGGATATAGACGGGGCTGCGGCGGGTGATGTTGCTGCCGCCGTTGCTGCTGCGGAGGCTTCGACTGATGTGTCACGAGAACATCGACGAGAGCATCCGCAAGGTGATGGACATCATGGTTGACAACCAGCTGAAGCAGGGCGAGGCTGCGCTTCATGAGATGGAGAGCATCAAGGGCAGCAAGGTGTGGACAAATTGCCATGCCTATGTGGCGGATGCACTTTCTAAATGATAATTTTTTGCGAAGGCAGGCCTTTTTGGGTGGTTTTTATTGGCAGGTCGGGTATGCTGGTACTATCTTTGCATCGGATTTAAGAGAAACTCAAAAACTATGTTTAACTGGTTGCCCCTGCAAATGGTTGCGTGCAGCCAATCTGACGATATGAAGATAGGGGTGACACAAAGACGCAACTGAACATGGAAACGAAGAATTTGTTTGAATCTATTACTTACCGCATGGAACGGTACAAGGCCATGGGCAACGGAGTCATGTGTCAGCGACTGATGCGAGAGTTGGAAAAACTGCAAAACTCAGCGTCGGCTCCACGCGCGGCATTAGGCTGATGCCGTTGCGGTCAGCATCTGGACAATGAAGTGGCAGCGCGGTTTGCCGGTGACTACGCTGCGCTACTATCATAGTATTAGGTTTCGAGGGCGCGGGTATCGAAACCTCACATCTCAAAAGGCACGCTCCTAACGGGGCGTGTCTTTTTGTGATTTCAGCTGCAAACGGCCTGTTCGGCGCACTTTGTGGCAGACAAACTGCGCTCCTGTGGGCAGAAAGCAGTACTTTTACGCCGCATTATGGACAGCTTCAACCTTCCAAGCTTATGAACAAACCCAAAATATTGCCCGCTTCGCGCATCAACATCAAGAACAAGCGGGCGGAACACGACTTTCTGATTATCGACAAATACACGGCGGGCATCGTGCTGTGCGGCACTGAAATCAAGAGCATACGTGCCGGCAAGGCCAGCTTGGTCGATACTTTCTGTTTTATTCACGATGGTGAGGTGTGGATGAAAAATGCCTACATCGCGCCGTATGAGTTCGGTTCGTACAACAACCATGCAGCCCGGCGCGACCGGAAGTTGCTGCTGAACCGCAAGGAGATACGCAACTTGCAGAACGAAACGCGCACGCCGGGGTTCACGTTGGTGCCCCTGCGCATCTTTCTTGACGAAAAAGGACTGGCTAAGGTCGTGCTGGCACTGTGTCGGGGCAAGAAGGAATATGACAAGCGTGCTTCGCTGAAGGAGAAGCAAGACCGCCGCGAGATTGACCGTGCCAAGAAGGTGGCGTTCTGACAGCGGGCACATGGGGTGGTCTCCATCGTACAGTCTTTCTGAGTGGGGAATCTCTCCCTGTCCGGACAGCTCCTCAACCTGTTTTTCACCATGTGTTTGAAGTTTATGACCCAAAGGCTGACAGCCTGCCTGATGTGCGGGCTGCTGCTGGCAGCAGACTGGTTTATGCCGGCTGTCATGCAGGCTAACCGTTTGCCGGAGAGGCAGACGGCGTCTGGTTTTGTGCGGGTTCGCGGCCCGCACTTCTATCGTGCGGGCCAGTCGGAGCCTTACTATTTTGTGGGGACCAATTTGTGGTACGGCCCGATTCTGGGCAGTCTGGGCAGTGGAGGAAACCGTCGCAGGCTGTGTGCCGAACTGGATTCCCTGCGGGCACTGGGTGTTGACAACCTGCGCATCCTTGTCGGCGCCGATGCAGGCAGCTGCATGACGCGTACCGTTACGCCCTGTTTGCAGCAGGCTCCGGGGCAGCTCGACGATTCGCTCTTGGTGGGCCTCGACTTCATGTTGGCCGAAATGAAACGGCGCGACATGCTGGCTGTCATCTACTTGACCAATTCATGGGACTGGAGTGGGGGATATGGCTTTTACCTTCAGGCTACGGGACACGGGCCTTCGCCCGATGCACACGGGGAGGGCTACAACGATTATGTGGCCTATGCGGCGCAGTTCTTCCGCGATGAGGCGGCACGCAGTCTTTTTGCCGACTTCGTGAGGAGCGTGGTGAGTCGTACCAATTCGTTGACGGGCGTGGCCTACGCCGATGATCCGACCATCATGGCCTGGCAGTTGTGTAACGAGCCGCGTCCTTTTGCCGCCGACAATGCCGAATCCTTTGTGACATGGGTGCGCCAGACAGCGTCGCTCATCAAGCAGCTCGACCCGCACCACCTGGTGTCGACAGGCAGTGAGGGCGTGGTGGGCTGCCTGATGGACGAGGCCTTGTGCCGCCGCATACATGCCTGTGCCGACATAGACTACATCACCGTCCACCTGTGGCCAACCATGTGGGGCTGGGCTTCGCGTGGGGCGTTGCTGGAATCACTGCCGCGTGTCTATGCCCAGTGTGGTGACTACTTGGCACAGCACGACCGTATGGCTCGACAGCTCGACAAGCCTTATGTGGTTGAAGAGTTCGGCTATCCGCGCGACGGCAATTCCCTCACTCCGGGTTCATCCACCCAGGCGCGCGATGCCTTCTACAGCTTTGTGTTCGCACAGTGCCGGCAGAGTCGCGCCAACAACGGTGCGCTGGCCGGCTGCAACTTCTGGGGATGGGGCGGCATGGGCAGGCCTTCGGCCGAGGAGTGGCAGGCAGGTGCCGACTATTTGTGTGACCCTCCGCATGAGCCACAGGGTTGGTACTCGGTGTTCAATACGGACTTGTCGACCTTGCGGCTGATTCGGCAGGCTGTCGCGGGACAGTGAGCCCCGCGGCGGGTGGAGTGTCCGCAGCTTGAGGAGAGGCGGCATTACACAGGGAGAGCTGGCATCGAGTCTGCTTTAAGACTGACAGCAGACAGGATGCCAGCTCTCCCATTCGTCAGTTGATGAAATTCCAGGAGATGCCGATACGTAGGGTGAAACCGTTCAGCGGGTAGTGGGGGACCAGGAAGGGATTGCCAGAGCCGGACTTGGCATTCACGTGCGAGCCCATGATGTAGAAGCGGGTGCGCTTCAGGTGGAAATTGGCGTAGGCGTTGACGATAGGATAGTTGCCAATCGAAACGCGGTATTCGGGGTCCTGCACCGCATACTGCCCGATGATAGGCGAATAGGTCGGCGCATGGTAACGGGTGAAGTAGCGTATGTCGGCTCCAATCTCCGTTTGCAGTACCCGTGCGATGCGGAAGAGCAGGTACAGGTTGCTGTAGCCCGTGAAGTCAGGCACGGGCAGCACCTCCTTGTTGGTTGTGGTCTGCCAGGTCAGCTCATTGTCCCAGTGGAGCACGCCCCATTGTTGGTTGTGGCGCAGAGTGACGGCCACCAGTTGCGTGTTCTGCGAGGTCTGGGCCACCTGCACGCCGTGGCGGAAGTTGTCGTAGCCGTCGGTGGCGGTGTAGGGTATCAGCGTTTCCTGGAAATAGAGATAGTTCTGGATGTTTTCGAGTGAGGCCGTGAGGGCCGTCTGCCGGTAGCGCAGCGTTCCGCTCACCCGTGTGCGCAGCTGCTTGTCGAGGTTGTCGTTGGTCCACCACGCATTGCGTGCATAGTAATTGCGCAGGTAGAATGAGGGCCGTTCGTTGCGCACGAAGCCCTCTGCCGTGAATTGCAGGCTGTCGCGTCGCAGCGGAATGTTCAGCGAGGCGTTGCCTTCGATGTTGAACTCTCCCCAGTCGGTACCGGTGGTGCGTATTTCGCCCAACACCTGATAGCGCACGATAGGACTTTGCTGGCTGAGCAGCTGGGCACCTACGGTGAAGTAGTTCTCGGTAAACACGCGCTGGGGAAGCAGTCCTTCGGCATAGGGCAGCCTGAAGCTGAACTGGGCCAGTTCATGTTTGCCGTAGAGGCGCAACCCCATCTTCATCCAGCGGTTGAAGCCTTCATGCAGCTCAAAGGCCAGGGTGTTCTCCACGCCGAAGTGGTGCATGCGGTCGTTGGCCGAATCGCCTGGCAGGAAGAAGTCGGCAAAGTAGCCCGGGTTATCTTCGTTGTTCTTTTCGTGCGACTGGAAGCGGCGGATGTTGTCGTTCAGGCAGAGGGTGTGTATGATGCTTGTGACGGGCACGAACTCGCTGGTGATGCGCGTGCTGTCGGCCTCTTGTTTGTTTCCGGTCGTTCCGTCAGCCAGTTTGCCGTTGCCCGTTTTCCCGTCGGTCTGTGCCTGTTCCTTGTTGATGCGTGGAAGCCGGGGAGTGCGTTTGCCCGCAGCAGCTGTGGCGGCGGCATTGGACTGCTCAGTGCTGTCGGAGGCAGCAGGCTTTGCCTTTTCGGGCAGGGTGGGGGCCTCCACCTCTTGGCCCAGTGCGTTGCGGTAGCGTCTGAACCCTAAGCTGTAGCGATGGGTGAGGTACACCTGCGTACCTTCCATCTTGTTCCATGCGCGCGACAGGTTCACGGGCATGTCGGCCGCGCTGTAGCGCGTGGGGAAACTTTCGGGCCGGTTCACGTAGTCATCGTTCTCAATGCCGCCATTCTCCCTGCTTTTCAGGAAGTTGCGTCTCACATAGGCGTGAAGCCTGTACTGCTCGCCGATGTAGGAGGCATAGACCATGCCGTCGAAGTGGGCTGTAGACTGGGCCTGATAGTAGCCTCGGCCGTAGGCATAGTCAGCCCTGCCTCCGAAGCCGAGCTTCCTGCCCGAGTTCACGGCAAACAGAGCTTGCAGGCGGTCTTCGCCATTGGTCTTGTTGCCGCATGAATGGTAGGTGATGTTTGTAAACGGTGACTTGGTGTTGGTGTAGCGCACCTGTCCCGGTTGTTTCAGGAAATAGTCGTAGGACAGATAGAAAATGAAGGGATACTGCTGCATGTTTGCCCCCTGTTCGGTGAAGAGCCGCGAAATGCGGGGCGCACTGAGGTTGCCCGTGTAGTTATAGTGGCCTTGTGGTCCGTCGGTAGCGTTTTCGTTCTGGAATCCGTGGGGCACGGTGTCGAGCGGTACAGGTTGCAGCGAACCGAAGCGCGGCGAGACCGTCCAGGCATAGATGCCTTCGGGCACATCCGTCTTTTCGGTTTTGCTGTCAGTGCTGTTGTTTTCGAAGCCCGAGCTGCGTCTGGACTGTTCGAACTGGGCATCGGTGGGGCGTATGTTTTGTGCCCCGAGACACAGCGGCAGGTGCAGTAGCAGAAACAGGATGAATCTTTGCATGAAAGGGGAAGGTGCGCTTCCGCGCAGTTGGTTGGTTTGAATGTGGGGCAGAAAGCCCGTTCAGGCTCTCCGTTACTGGTATTTCGGGAGGAAGGAAGCGGCCACGTCGTCGCCGAGCTGCTGTGCCTTGGTGAGGTTCTCTACCGCCAGCTTCTTGTGGCCGAGTTCGCCGTGTGCCACACCGATGATGCGGTAGCAGTCGGGATTCTCAGGCAGGTCGGCCAGCAGTCGGGTCGCTGCGTCGATAGCCTCTTCAAATTCGCCCACGCGCAGCAGTATGTAGGCCTCCTCCAGACGGTAGGGCAACGGCATGGCAGCTGTGGCAATGGCCGTGCGCATGTCGTCGAGTGCCTGCTGGTACATGTGCGCCTCCAGCTCCGCTTGGCTGCGAAGGTAGTAAAAGTTGTCGGATAGATTGCGCGGGCCCACCGCTTTTTCATATTCGTTGTAGTCCTCGACTGCCGCACGGAAACGTTTGGCTTGCAGCAGGCGTGCCGCACGCTCGATGTAGTACTGCGCATTGCGTGCGCTGGCGGGTTGAGGCAGGCGGGCGATACAGCTGTCGAGCAGGGCCAACACCTGCAGCGTGTCACCGCCGGAGAGTTCCAGAGCACGGGCAGTGGCAAAGAAGGTTTCAGACGAGGCGAAGTTGGCATCGCGGCTGGCCTGTTCGAAGTGGCGGTAGGCATCAGCATACCGTTTGGCCGCGAAGCAGCAGTAGCCCCGCTGCATGAGGTAGAGCGCGTTGGGTTTGAGCGCATAGGCTTGGGCCGCTTCCTGTTCTGCGCGCTGCAGGGTCCAGTCGGGATGCACGGCCGCCGTGTCGGTGCGCGCGGTGATTGTGCGGTAAATGAGGTTGCTGACGTGGTAGTGTACAGCATCGGCAGTCATGTAGGTCGAGTCGGTACTGGCGGCAGCCAGTTGCAGAGCCTTGTCCAGGTCGGCTTCGCTGTCGGCATACAGCCCTTTGCCTGCAGTGAAGGTGGCGCGGTTCAGATAGCCGTCGGGCATTTGCGGATAGGTGGCCACGAAGTCATTGTAGGCGGTCTGTGCCCAGAGCGTGTCGTTTTGGGGCAACATATACAAATAGGTGAGCGCGTCGTGCGCATTGTCAGGCAGGGCTTTGGGTATAAGCAGTGTGCGCAGGTCCGACTGTAGGGACGATGTGGCAGTGATGTTGAGTTCGTTGATGAACCGTGCATCAATGGCACATGCAGTGGTGGCACCCTGCTTTACGTTGCGTTGCAGGATGGCTGCCACTTCGCCGTTCTCATTGAACAGGGGCAGTCCGAAGACCTCGTCCTTGTTCTCGGCACTGGTCTGGAAGTACAGCCATTGGTTGTAGGCTTCGGTGTCGGTGATGGTCACGGCCAGCGGCCGGCTCTTCTTGGTGGCATCCGCCGGCAGCATGAAGAGCCTGCTTCCCTTGCCGGCAGGAGTGGCGGCAGGCTGCATGAAGCTGCATTTCCTGACCCCCTCCACGCTGAACTTGACGAGGTCGGTGGTCGAGTTGGCACCCAGAATGCGGCTCACCGCATACTTCTTGCCTTTCGTGTCGATGACTTCTGCGCGGCTGGCTCCCTGCATCAGGGTGTAGGTGGTTACGCCTTCAGCCTGTTCGCTGACAAAGAAGGCCGTGCCAGTGTGCAGCAGTTTGCCTTCGGCATCATAAGTGAAGAGTTTCAGCAGGGCTTTTCCGGCGTCGTCGGTAGCCGACAGGAGGTTGAGGGGAGAGGCCCAGGTGAGTGTAGCTGCCTGAAAGAGGAGCAGCAGGAGCGTGAGCTTGGTGAATCGTTGCATGAGGGATAAGCGGTGTGTAGGTGAAGGGAGGGTGTGAATGGATTGTGCCGGCTGTGTGGGCATCGTTTTTAGGCGCAGGACCCGCCGGCATGTTGTGTGGAGCAGGGAGGGTGTCAGGCGTTGTGTGCGCTGTTGCAGAGTGTCCGGGCATTCTCTATGGCCGCTTCGGTGAGCTGCGCACCCGAAAGCATGTGGGCAATTTCGCGTATGCGCTCTTCCTCGTCCAGCGGAATGATGTGGCTGCGTGTCATGCCGTCGGCATCGTCGGCTTTGAACACCCTGAAGTGATGTTCTCCGCTGGCGGCGATTTGGGGCAGGTGTGTGATGCAGATCACCTGGCAGCTCTCGGCGATGCGGCGCATCATCTGTGCCATGCGTTCGGCCACATGGCCCGACACGCCGGTATCAATCTCATCGAAGATGATGGAGGGCAGATGGGTGCGGCGGCTGATGAGGGCCTTGATGGAGAGCATCAGTCGGGCAATCTCACCGCCTGAGGCAATCTCGCTCACATCCTGTGGCGGCACGTTGCGGTTGGCCGAGAAGAGGAAGGTCACGTGGTCGGCGCCGCTGGTATCGGGCTCAGGTCGCGGTGTGAGTTTGATGGCAATCTGCACGTGGCTCATGCCCAGGTTCTGCAGGGCCTGCACCAGTTCAGCTTCCATGATGCGGGCGGCCTTCTCGCGTGAGGCTGTGAGCTTTCGGGCTGCGGCGTCACGCTGGCTGCGCAGTTGGGCCACCTGCTGTTTCAGCCGGTTCAGTGCTTCGTCTGCATGGAGGGCCGTGTCGATGTCTTGGCGCAGGTGTTCTGCCAGGTCGAGCAGGCCGCGCACAGACTCCGTGTGATGCTTCTGTTCCAGGCTGTAGATGGTGCTCAGCCGCTCTTCGACGAATGCCAGTCGGTTGGGGTCGAAGTCAATGTTTTCGGCGTTGCGTTCCAGTTCGTCGTCGATGTCGTCCAGCTCAATGCGCAGACTGTGGAGCCGTTCGGCAAGCGGTGCAGCCTGCGGGTAGTTGCGGGCAGCCTGTTGCAAGGCTTCGGCAGCCATTCTGAGCTGTCCCGCCATGCTCTGTCCGTCGGGCCGCGTGATGGCCAGGGCCAGGGCGAAAGCCTGCCTGATGTCTTCGGCATGGCTCAATACGGCCTGTTCCTGTTCCAGCTCTTCCTGTTCGCCGTCGGTGAGAGCCGCCTCTTCGATCTGGTTGAGCTGGAACTGCATGTACTCCAGGTCGGCCTGTCCCTTTTCGGCCGTCTGCTGTAGGGCGCGCAGCTCTTCGGCAGCCAGTCTGCACTTCGTGTGAATGGCCAGATACTCCCCGTTGAGTTCGGGCTGTGCGGCCATGGTGTCGAGCGTGTCGAGGACGAAGCGTTCGTTGCGAATGAGCAGGTTCTTGTGTTGTGAGTGAATGTCAATGAGCTGTGCGCCGATTTCTTTCAGTCTCGCGGCGGTCACGGGGGTGTCATTGATGAAGGCGCGGCTTTTTCCGGTGTGTAGCACTTCACGGCGCACGATGCACTCCTCCGGGTCATAGTCAATGTCGTTCTCGTTGAAGAAGGCTTGCAGGTCGCGTCCTTCCAGACTGAAGGAGGCTTCCACCATACACTTCTTCTGGCCGCTTTGTATGGCCTTGGCATCGGCTCTTCCGCCGAGCAGCAGTTCGAGTGCTCCGAGCATGATGCTCTTTCCTGCGCCGGTCTCGCCGGTTATCACCGAGAACCCCGGCATCCAGTTGATGTCGAGCTGTTCGATCAGTGCGTAGTGTGATATGGTCAGGCGTTGCAGCATGTTTGTTTAGAATTGTGTGTGGGAGGAGTGGTGGGGCAGTTTGAAGCGTCGAAGCGTTGGGGAACCGTCAGGCCGGTGTCCCGGTTGGAGCGTTGCCCTTCAGCACCTGGACGGATGGCCTCATCCCGCGTTTCTCCTCAGTTTTGCGTGATTTGCCGCCAGTATGCGTTTTGGGAGGCATTGATGGCCGACAGTATTTCCGCCACCTCTGTCTTTTCCTTGGCTGTTCCGTGTCCTTTATAGATAGCCACCAGCTCATCGCGCTTGTATTCCGTGAATATCTGGGGCAGCATGCTCATGGTCTTGTTGTCGCGTGCTTGCTTCAGCAGGGCGACGGCTTCGGTGATGGCCGAGCGTCCGCGTTCGGTGTTTTCGCTCATGGTGTCGAGTCCGAGCCTGTAGTAGGTGTATTGCATCTTCCTGAAGGGCTCCATGCCTCCGTCCAGCAGGTCCGTGATGATGGCATAGCGGTTCTTGCGGTCGTCAAAGGGTTTCCAGCCCTTTTCAGTCAGGCTCTGTGCGCCCGTGGCAATGGTTTGTGCCGTGGTGAGGCATTCTGTGCCGCCGAGTGGCGACATGGTGTCGAGGTCAATGCCGAGAATCAGATACACGTAGAAGGCCAGCGAAGCCGTGAGGTTGCTGTCTATGATATCCGGCCTGAAGTCGATCTGGTCGTATTCCTGATACGTGAAGTTGAAGTTCGGGTCGCTGAAGGCAAACGAGGTCGTGGTATAGCTGGCGCCATACACGGGCCGGGTGGCCTGCACGTTGAGCGTCGCTTCGAAGGTGTTGTCGTTTGTCGAATACTTCTTCACCGTGATGCTGAAGTTGCAGGCTATGCGTTCGTTGGGCTTGAACTGCATGGAAGTCCACTGTCGTTCGTTCAGGAACTGTTCCAGCGTGGTCTGCAGTGTCTCAAACACCGAGGTGCTGGTTCCCTGCACCTGCTGGTGGTTGACGGTGACCCGCGCGTCAAGCTCCTGGGCCTGCACCAGTACGGTAGGCCACAGCGTCAGCCAGAGGAGAATCGGGCCGTACAGCCAGGTGTGGAGCCGGTTGGGGATGAAGGGTTCGGATTGGGGCATGGGTTAGAGTGAGAAGGCAGTCCGGCGGTTGGAGGCCGTTGGAGGGCCTTTCCTTGGCAGGGTATGATTTAAAGGAATATAGGCACGCCGTTGTGACTCCGGTGTCGTCCGCTCATTGCGGGGCATGCGCTTGTCTGTTTCCGGTTTTCGCTTGCGGCGCTCACATCAGTTCCTGCATGCGGTCCACGATGTCGCGTGCCACTTGCTGTTTGCTCTTGAGCGGGAACTCCGTGCAGCTGCCGTCAGCGGCCAGTATGGTTATCTTGTTGGTGTCGCATGCGAAGCCTGCGCCGGGGTCGCGTAGGGAGTTGAGCACGATGAAGTCCAGGTTCTTGCGTTGCAGCTTGTCTGTGGCGTGAGCCCGCTCGTTGTCTGTCTCCAGTGCGAAGCCCACCAGGTGTTGGTGAGGCTGCTTGATGCGTCCCAGGGCCGCGGCGATGTCGTGGGTCGGTACGAGGTCCAGATGCAGTCCGCCCGAGCCTTCGCGCTTGATCTTCGTGGTCGGGGCGGAGGCCGGTGTGAAGTCAGCCACTGCGGCACACAGGATGGCGGCGTCGCATGAGGCAAAGCGTCCGGTGGCAGCTTCGTACATTTCGGCTGCGCTGGTCACGTCGGTGCGCTTAATGGCTGGGTGGTGCGTATGGAGCGCCACCGGGCCGCTCACCAGTTCCACCTCGGCGCCCCTTTCGGCACAGGTCTCAGCCAGTGCAAAACCCATCTTGCCGCTCGAATAGTTGCCGATGAAGCGTACGGCGTCGATGCGCTCGTAGGTTGGTCCTGCCGTAATCAGAATGCGCTTGCCGCGCAGCGGTTTGGTTGACTGCCGCTCGAAGTAGGCTGCCAGTTCAGCCAGAATGACATCGGGTTCCTGCATCCTCCCTTTGCCTGTCAGGTGGCTGGCCAGTTCGCCGCTGGCTGCTTCGATAATCTGGTTGCCGTAGCTGCGCAGTGTCTGCAGATTCTGTTGTGTGGCGGGGTGGGCATACATGTCGAGATCCATGGCCGGAGCCACAAACACCGGTGCCTTCATCGACAGGTAGGTCGTGATGAGCATGTTGTCGGCAATGCCGTGAGCCATCTTGCCGATGGTGCTCGCCGTGGCCGGTGCGATGACCATGGCGTCGGCCCACAGTCCCAGATCCACATGGCTGTGCCACGAGCCGTCGCGCTGTGAGAAGAACTCCGAGACAATGGGCTTCGAGGTCAGTGCCGACAGGGTGACGGGCGTGATGAATTCCTTTCCGGCCGGGGTGATGACCACCTGTACTTCGGCACCGGCCTTGATCAGCAGGCGCACCAGCAGACAAGCCTTGTAGGCGGCTATACTGCCCGTAATGCCCAGTACGATGTGTTTGCCTGATAACGCAGATGTTTGCATGGGAGAGAGAGGTGGAATGGGGGTGAGAGAGTTGGAGAGTAGGGTGGTTGGGTGGAGTCCGTGAGGCCGGTGTCGGGCGACGTTTCCGTCTGCCCGTCTGTCCACCCCTTACACATCCAATAGGGTGGGAGGGGGCGTTGCGTCGCGTGTTCTTCAGCAAGCTGCGACGCAGGCTTCGCGAAGCCGGCAGGGCCCGGGACCTCTGGCTACATGCGCAGTTTGATGCGCATGAAGGCCTGCTTGGTGTTTTGCGTAAAGTCGCCCTGCATAATCCAGTTGAAGTAGCCGGGGTCATTGCGCAACACCTCCCTCACGCTGCGTCCGCGATACTTTCCGAAGTTGATGGTCTCAACCCCTTGGTCGTTCAGCACGATGCGCCCGGCCAGGTCCACATTGCGGTTGCGGCGGGAGAATTCCGCCAGGAAGTCCACATTGTTCTTCAGCGTGTCTGCATAGCGGTCCAGTTGGGCCTCCAGCACTTCCAGTGTGGCCCGCGTGTCCGCTTCGGCCGAGTGGGCTTCGGCCAGGTCCTTGTGGCAGTAGAACTTGTATGCCGAGGTCAGGTCGCGCTTCTCCATTTTGTGGAAGATGCCCTGCACGTCGACAAAGCGTGCCTCACCGATGTCAAAGTTGATGCCGGCCCGTATGAACTCCTCCACCAGCAGCGGAATGTCAAAGTGGTTGGAGTTGAAGCCGGCCAGGTCGCAGCCTTCCATGTCGGCTGCCACTTCGGCCGCTTTTTCTGCGAAGCGCGGACAGTCTGCCACGTCTTCGTCATAGATGCCGGTCACAGCCGAAGCCTCGGCCGAAATGTGTATGCCGGGATTGAAACGTTGCGTCACGGTGTGTTCCGTGCCGTCGGGCATCACCTTGATATAACAAAGTTCGACAATGCGGTCTGTGGCCGTGTTCAGCCCCGTAGCCTCGATGTCGAAGACCACGATGGGGCGCGAGAGTGACAGTTTCATGTGTGTGGGTCAGTTGCTTTTGCGGGTTGCTTCGCAGCCCGGGCGTTTTCTTTTTTTCTTATTCAGTGAAGACTGAGGGCATGATGAGCATCAGCACCATTTCGTTCTCCTTCTGCTGTGCCGGCAGGATGAGCGCGGCCCGGCTGGGGTCAGACAGCTGGAACACCACGTCTTCGCTTTCGATGTTCTGTATGAGTTCGAGCAGTGTGCTGCCCTTGAAGGCAATGCGCAGCGGCGTGCCCTGATAGTCACAGAGCATGTTCTCTTCGGCGCTTTTGCCAAAGTCCATGTCCTGGCTCGAAATGTTCAGGCGGTTGCTGTCGAGCCTGAAGCGCACCAGCACGGCACTTGGATTGGCACATACCAGCACCCGGCGCAGCACGCTGACAACGGCCTGGCGGTTGAGCGTCACGACATAAGGGTTTGTCTGAGGAATGATGCTGCGGAAGTTGGGGTATCTGCCGTCCACCAGCCGGCAGACCAGCTTGAAGTGTTCGGTCGAGAAGGTGGCGCCGCGTTCTCTGAAGCTGATGTTCACGTCGCCCTGTTCCTTGGCCAGCATGGCCCGCAACAGGTTGGCCGGACGCAGGCTCAGCAGGAAGTCCGACTCACACTGCTGGTCCGCGATCGTGTGTTGCGTCATGGCCAGGTGGCTGCCGTTGCTTGCCACGATGCACAGCTCATTCTTACGCAGGCTGAAGCAGACAGCATGCAGCTGGGGCCGCAGGTCCTCTTCGGCGGCGGCCACCATGGAACGGGCCACGCTGGTCAGCAGTGCCGAAGCGGGCATCTTGAGCTGCGCCACGCAGGCATCGTCCATCATCGGCACGGGGTAGTCGTCGGCCGGTTGGGCCATGAGCTTGTATTGTCCGTTCTGGTAGTCAATCGTCAGCTCCAGTGTCTCCGTGTTCAGGTAGCACTCCAACGGCTGGTCGGGAATTTCCTTGATAGCGTCCTGCAGCGTCTTGGCATTGATCGCAAAGCGCACGTCGGCATCGCATTCGTTCAGTTCGATTTCCGACATGAAGGTCGAATCGTTGTCCGAGGCGGTGATGGTCAGGTGGCTCTGCTGGATGTCAAAGCAGAAGCAGTCGAGTATGGGAATGTTGTTCTTCTGGACAATCACCCGGCCAATGGTGGTCAGATGGGTGGAGAGCGTAGAGCTTGATACTACAAATTTCATGGATGCAGGATTTGTTGATGTCAGGTATGTCTGCGCGGAAAGCGCATTTTGCGAGCAAAAGTATAAAAAAATAAGTGGTTGCCGCCCTGTTTCCCCTTATTTTTTGCAGGGCTGGGGATTGTGTATGGATTTTTAAGCTATCCCAGATTTTGGCAGTAATCTGTCTGACATCTGTCTGCCATCTGCGGACAGGCGAGAAACATCCGCTGACAGACCGTAGATAAGCGGTGAAGGTGCACTGGTAGCGCAGGCCTCCTGCCTGTTGTTGGCAAGCCGGTTTGAAGTGACGCGGCACTGGGAACGCAGTCATCCTGCCTGCTTAAACGACAACAGCAGGTCTTTGCCTGCTCTCCCTGTCGTTACGCGACATGACGTTTCGTGTAAATCCTGTGTGTGTAACATGATTGCCCTCTATATATACGCGTATTTTACCCTTGTAAAATGCGTATATAAAGGGGACGATGGACAAGCTGATTCATCATCGGAACTTGTTTGGAGCTTACTCTGATTTTCTGTTGACCCGCGAACCCTGCTTGGGGTAGAGATCGTGCGGCCGTTCGCGCGGCAGCCCCTTCTGCAAGGGACACAAAAAAGGTGTGTCGGAAGGACACACCTTAATGTTCGGGTGGGCGCTGACGGATTCGAACCGCCGACCCTCTGCTTGTAAGGCAGACGCTCTGAACCAGCTGAGCTAAGCGCCCGATTTGAAAACAGTAAATGAAAGTGGGCGCTGACGGATTCGAACCGCCGACCCTCTGCTTGTAAGGCAGACGCTCT